>CAVIFH010000306.1:0-3032 GCA_963641615.1 bacterium
GGCTTCATCACCTCCGATGCACAAGAAAAGCCCGCGTCCGAATCGGACGGGGCTTCAATGGATCAACCTTGTTCATGTGTTACAGATCACACATAGCGATATTGTTCGCGGCTTCATCAATGGCCGCTTCGATATCATCCGAATCCTGCGCATCTTCATAGCAGCCTTCCAGCACATCCTCGTTTGCTTCCATGGCTTCTTCGATCTGTGCATCGGTCGCATCCTGCGCATAATCGGCCTTGATGGCCTTCTTCACAGCTTCCCGAAACTTCTTCATTGTCATCATGGTGCGTGCACCTTCTTTTCATGCTCCATTATACAGCATACTGCAGGAAAAATCAGCGACGTTTTGCTTTTTTGTCGTCTTCGTGTGGAGGAGCATCTTCTCCAGATGGTTCTTCTTTGCTCTTATTTTCCCCTTCTGGTGCGTTCTGACCCTTGCCCTTAGGTTTTCCTTCAGGAAGTTCCGCAAGAGCTCCTTGCCCCTGTTCCGGGCTTTCCTCGGCCTGTCCTGCCAGTCCTTGCAGCAGAGCTTCCATGCCGCCGCCTTCCTCTCCCTCTTCTTCCTCGCCGGAGGTGCCTCCCTCGCCGCCTTCTTCTTCGCCGCCTTGGGGCTGATCTTCGGCATTCTCAATATCCTCATCTGTGATGTTCGTCCACATGCCCAGGCTCTCGCCGGACTGCCGCAATTCCTTCAAAGCGGTCTTCTGCGAAATAATGCCGCTCTGGTAGACGCTGTTGATGGCGCTGGACGTCTGCTGAATCAGACTTGCCCGCTCTTCGTCGGACGTATCCCGAATAGGCTTAAACGTAAAATCTAGGTCATCCGGTACCGCACCCCATGCGCTGAGGCAGATCACAGGATAGAGCTTTTCCAAAATGGGGCGAAGGGTCGCCTCTTGATTCTGCTTCACCATATCATAATAATTCCGCAGATCACTTTCACCGGTGGCATTCATACCCGCCGGAGCGCGGCCAAACAGCTTGGTGGCCGGAATCTCGGTGGCACCCGCGATATCCATCATGAATTGTTCATAGATATCGCTCAGGCCGGAAAAGGAATAGTCAAAGGTCTGGAAGTCGTCGTCTTTGCTGAGCACCTGCAGAGACATGCTGTTCATGAGCATGTTCTGCGCGTGGAGGGTGGCATACAGGTCTCTTTGGCTCTGTTCGTCACCCATGGCCAGGAGCTGACCTAGATCCTCCATCTTGAGGATTCTCAGATGCGCCGAAAAGATCAGTTGCGCAATGTTGGCACTGACCGTATTCCGCTTGTTCAACTCTTCATAGACGTGTTCGACCTCGCTCATGCCCCAATAGCATTCATTCAGCTTTTCCATGTAGGGGAGCGTGCGCCCGGTGAAACGCAACACCCGGCTGTGATGCACCTGCACACCCTGCACGAAATTCTGCTGATCCGTGCCAAAGGTGTAATACATGGGCAGGCCAAAATCCGGGTCTCGCATGTCAGTAACGATCTCCCCGGAGGGATATACACCATTCCAGCGGTCGGCGATCAGCAGACCGCGGAAACTGTCCGGCACCACCATATCCAAATCCAGCGGCTGATCCAGCATATCTTCCTGGCCGTCAATGACCATAATGCCCGCCGCACCGCCGTAAAGCCGTCCCCATTTCAAACCTTCCAGCACTTGAGACTTGATGTGCGTTTTGCGCTCTTGCCGCTTCAGTTCGTTGTCCTGATCCGGGTTCACTTGACAGGTCAGATCCACCCAGTTTTTTGTCATGTCTTCGGGCACAACATTGATGATCTTGTTCACGATCCAGTCAGAACGATACAGACTGTCCAGCAGGGAATAATTCTCTGTCAGGCGATCCGATGCATAGCGGTTTTGACTCAGCAGGTTATCCGCAGGCCCTAACCTGGCGGCCTGGTTTAACAGCATGTCCATGGTCAGCCTGGACGTCAGCACGTTGCTTTGCGGCCTAACGGCGGCACTCTGCTGAATCCCTTGGGGTTTCCGATCAGCGGCCTGCCGCCGTCTGGCATTCCTCGAACGTTTGCTCATTGGGCAAGCCTCCTTCTGTTGATGGTCGTTTTGATGATGTATCGCAGGGCGTCCATGGCGTGGTCATTCTCCTTCACAGGCCGCTCCGTGCCCTGCTGCGCGGCTTTTTCATCCCATACGTAGGAATCAAACTCGCGCCTGATGTTGGTGCATCCACGCTCAATGCGGATATGCCGCTTTCTGAGCATGGTAGACGTGAAACGAATGCCCTCCAGCACCTCGTTATCTGCATTCATGATGCGATAGCCCTTGTTCCGCAGTTCCAGCTTGAAGGCCTCTGCAGACGGGTCAACGATGATTCTTGCCGAATGGTCGCCGCCCAAAAACTTGTCCAGATCCTCCGCGTACTCGCTGGCCGTCTTCTGCTTCTGCAAAGCTCTGCTGTCGTGGTAGTATTCCTGCATGATCCAAAACGTCTGCCCGTCATCCCATGCATCCAGAAACACGGTGGGGTTTGTGGTGCCGTAGTCGATGCCCACAAAATGCCGCGCCTGGCCTTGAATGAAAGGCAAGGGGTCGCCCTGCTTCCAGATGAAGGAATTGAGCTCATTATCAAAACAGTCGTAAATAATGCCCTCGGCCGCGCACCACAGGCCCTCGATGTACCGCTTGTAGAACACACCGGTGTACATGGAGCGATACCGTTCCTTGACGTCTTCAGTCAGCGAGAGATTGTCCTCCATGGTGAAATGCAGATACAGGAGTTGGACTGACGATAGCGGTTGATCCACTTGATCTTGAACCAATGCAGGCGGCCGCCTGGGTTGCAGTTAAACCAGAACTTGCTTCCCGTGACACTGCATCGGCCGGTGCCCTGGTTGACGAAGCTTTCCGGCATGAGAGCGACTTCGTCGAAGAGGATCCCTGCCAGGGTCATGCCCTGAATCAGATCTTGCGATGATTCGTCCCGGCCGCCGAAACAATAGAAATAGTTCTGCACGCCACCCCTGGTGATGACAATCATGCCATCCGTGCGCCGGAAATGCACGTCATACCCCAGGG
>CAVIFH010000307.1:0-3024 GCA_963641615.1 bacterium
CCACCAGAGGTTGCGGTAAGCAGCCAAACGGCGAATCGCATAACTCAAGTAACGCAGATTATCCTCCTGCGGCATGGTAGAGAATCCCCAGCGGTCATATGGATGGAAAAGGATCAAATCTGCCTCGATTCCCATTTTCTGAAGCTCCATCAGCATTTTATCCAAATGGCTCCAGTAGCGAATATCCGGCTTTGATACATCCCAACTGCCGTCTGTCCTCCGCTCAAATGGGTAGAAATCCGGATCGTTCCGATTATATGGCATGCTCTTCGGGAACACACACATGCGTATTTTATTGAAGGGCGAAGTTGACAGAGTCTCCAACGTCTGCGCAATTATTTCCGGTTTTTGATGAATCCATGCATAACAGGTAGTGCCAAAGGGAATATATCGCGTACCATCATCATAGCGGAAATGCATGCCATCCGGGCGCACCGGGCCATGGTTATTCCCGGAGTTGGATACGCATTCAAACTGAACGCGGCTGATTTCTCCCTTCCACTCCATCTCGCAATTCCAAATCCCCAGCACATCCGGCATAAAGCGGACGGTAGCATGGTCTTCATTCTCACTGAAACCATTTACTACAACAACCGTATCCCCGTTCGTAAAAGTTGCCTTTGGAATTTCCGTACCGGATCCGGGCATCGTATATTCGAACATCCCATATTTTTCAATTTTCTGCACTGTAATTCCCCCAATTATCGTAATTTGGCTATGGAAAGGGCGTGCGGCAGGCAAATTTCGCCGCACGCCCACAAAAGTGGATTGTTTCTGCTTATCAGACCTTACTGTGCAATCAGCGCATTCATTTCATCCAGGACCGGCTGCACGATGCTCATCTTGTCAGCGCACCATGCCTCCCAGTTCTCACGCAGATCGCCTTCTTTGGTGATCAGGTTTGCGTAATCATCAACATAGGACGCCTGAATGGAGCCAAGCCGTGTTTTGGCGTCAGAGCTGTAGAAGGTGTAAGTGTAATCAATCTCACCGAGGCTGTTGTTAATCAGGGAACTCTTCTCAACATACTGCTCTTTCTGCTTTGCGGTTGCCTTTGCCAGGTAACTGGGGTTGATAATGGAGAAGTCATCCGAGCGGGATGCGAAGGTGCAGAAGAAGCGGTTGGATGGATATATGTCACTGGTTGTATACTCGTGGAGCATATTGTAGGTGCCGTCTTCATTTTTTGTGAAGTCAGTGCCTTCAATGCCGAGGTGAATCAGGTCCTGTCCCTCTACGGTCAATGAATACTCAATCACATCCATAATCCGCTCAAACTTCTCTTCATCGATATCGGGGTTGAAAATCAGCGCGCCGAAGTAGTTGGTTGCCTCTGCGGAATGGTAAACACCGTCATCCGTTGTAACAAAGAAAGAGCAGAGGCTCTCATCTGCGTCCAGACCGGAGGAAGTCATTTCGTTTGTAAAGAGAATATAGTTTGAAGCAAGGCCGCCTGCGCAGAACATAGCGGTAGAGTGTGCGATGGTCATCATGTCCTCATCATCGCCCTGATTCAGGGTATAGAACTCAGGTGCAATCAGGCCTTCCTTCCACGCATCCTGCAGGATTTTCAGGGTTTCATAGGTCTGCTCGTCTCCGGGGCCCCAGTGATACTGGCCATCCTCGCCCAGGTAAATATCATAACCGGAGGAGATATGCTCATACCCGGAGTATGCTAAGCCCTGAATCAGCATGTTGGTGTAAGCAGTAATGGGATAGAAGTTGTCAACGCCGGCAGGATTCGCTTCCTTCAGCTTGCGGGCAATATCCATCAGCTCACTGAAGGTATAGTGTGTCTTCACTTCTTCACCGGTGACCTGCTCGATCCAGTCCTTACGGGCGTAGACCATCAGGTGCGTCGGCATTTTATCGACGGGCTTGTTATTGAAATAAACGGGTACGGGCAGGCAGAAGATATCACCATTTTCGTCTTCCAGCTCACCTTTCAGGCCGGTCTTTTCATAAACCTCGGCAATGCCGGGCCAGCGCTCCTGCCAATCGGAAGGCAGCTTATACAGCAGCTCCTGCTCACAGTAGTTTGCGTAATCGGTATAGTTGAAGTACCAGTTCGTCACATCCGGCAGGTTCATACCATTGATGTACAGGTTGACATTAGTGGTCCAGTTGCCCCAGGTCAGCGGGCGAATGTCAAAGTCCACATTGAATTTCTGAGCAATGGTCTGATAGATGGCATCCTGCGTGTAATCGGTGCCTTCATCCTGCTCAATGACGGATGTCCAGGAAATGTCGAAGTGCTCGGAAGGTGCTTCAGCTTTGGCGGATTCAAACTGAATGCCATAGGCAACCAGTGAAAAAACCGTCGCCAGAGCCAATACAAGGGATAGTGCTTTTTTCATGATGTTTCCTCCTTTTATTTTTTGACATTCACGCCTGAATGTCGGAAATACATAGTATGTCATGCCTTGATGGCACCCAGCATAATGCCCTTGGCAAAATGCTTCTGCAAAAACGGATATACACACATAATCGGCAGCATTGTCATAATAACGGCGCACATCTTAATTCCCATAGAGAATGCCGCGCCGGATGCGGTAACATTACCGGAGGTTGCCGCGGCACCCTGCATCTCGGAATTGATTACAATATTGCGCAGTACAAGCTGAAGCGTAAACTTTGCCGGTGTCGTCAGGAAAATCATGGAATTATACCATTCATTCCAGCGATCTACCGCATAAAACAGAACGACAGTGGCTAAAATCGGCTTTGAGAGCGGAATTACAATTTTGAACAGGACTGTCCATTCATTTGCGCCATCCAGTCGAGCCGACTCCAGCAGTGACTCGGGCAAGCTCTCAATAAAATTCTTTGTAAGAATCACATAAAATGTGTTCAAGCCTCCGACGAGGATCACAGACCACAGGCTGTCCAGCAGCTTCATCTCTTTCAGCAACAGGTACATTGGCACAATGCCGCCATTAAAGATCATCGTAATAAGCACCAGCGTAAATACCAGCTTCCTGCCGGGCCACCCTTTACGGCTTAAGCCATAGGCCATGCAGAATG
>CAVIFH010000308.1:0-3019 GCA_963641615.1 bacterium
GGTCTACACTGGTTGAGAAGGAAACACTCTGCCCCGGACTGTCGATAATCTTTGATAATCCGAGCAGCATAATCTTCCCCCTATCACAGTCATGCCTAGGTATTATATCGGAAAAATACATTTTTGTCAAACATTATTTTCCCTTAATTATTTCGGGAACTGCCCTGCAAAGTGCCAGTGTTCACGCGATTTTTCACCAGGGCATGGAATCCAAAATCGAGAGGAATGAAAAAACAGGCTTGACAATCACATTTTATTTTGCTAGGATAGCCCCAATACGTGAACACGCAGATGGGATGAAGTAGGTGCTTCCTTTTCCGTTCAGAGAGTTGCCGGTTGGTGCGAGGCAGCAGGAGAGCGCACTGAAATACCTCCCGGAGTGGCTTGCCTGAAGACGCAGTAGGGCAGGACGGGTTCGCCCGATACAGCGAGTGCCGTTGTTGGACGGCCTGAGGACGGAGCTGTGAGGCTTCGTCGAACCAGAGGTGGTACCGTGCATTTTGCGCCCTCTTTCCGTAAGGAAAGAGGGCGTTTTTGGCAGTAGCCAGAAAAAATGAGGGAACCATCCTGGGTGAAACCAATGTCAATCTTCTGCGTGCCGCCATGACAGCGCTCATTGCCGGCACCGCAGTGCAATAACAAATGAAAGGATTAATTTATATGCAGCTTTATGAGGATCTGGTTGCCCGCGGCCTGATTGCCCAGGTGACCAATGAGGAAGAAATCCGCGAAATGATCAATGCCGGCAAGGCGACCTTCTACATCGGCTTCGACTGCACCGCCGACAGCCTGACGGCGGGGCACTTTATGGCCCTGACCCTTATGAAACGCCTGCAGATGGCAGGCAACAAGCCGATTGCCCTGATCGGCGGCGGCACGACGATGATCGGCGACCCCTCCGGGCGCACCGACATGCGCAAGATGCTGACGAGAGAGGACATTGATTACAATGCCGCCTGCTTTAAAAAGCAGATGGAGCGGTTCATTGAGTTCGGCGAGGGGAAGGCCCAGATGGTCAATAACGGCGACTGGCTGCTTGACCTGAACTATGTGGAATTGCTCCGGGAGGTGGGAGCCTGCTTCTCCGTAAACAACATGCTCCGGGCGGACTGCTATAAGCAGCGTATGGAGCGGGGCCTGAGCTTCCTGGAATTCAACTACATGATCATGCAGTCCTATGACTTCTACTACCTGTTCCAGCATTACAACTGCAATATGCAGTTCGGCGGCAATGACCAGTGGAGCAATATGCTGGGCGGAACGGAATTGATCCGCAAGAAGCTCGGCAAGGATGCCCACTGCATGACCATTACCCTGCTTACGGATTCTCAGGGGAATAAAATGGGCAAGACCGCCGGAAATGCGGTCTGGCTGGACCCCAATAAGACATCTCCCTTTGAATTTTACCAGTACTGGCGCAATGTGGGCGATGCCGACGTGATGAAGTGCATCCGTATGCTTACCTTCCTGCCTCTGGAGCAGATTGACGAGATGGATACATGGCAGGATTCCAAGATCAACCAGGCAAAGGAAATCCTTGCCTATGAGCTGACGAAGATGGTTCACGGCGAGGAGGAGGCGGATAAGGCCCAGTCCGCAGCGAAGGCCCTGTTTGCCAGCGGCGGAGACGACGCGCAGATGCCGACGACGGAGATATCCCGGGATCAGCTGACGGATGGTCAGATCGGCATTCTCAGCCTGATGGTGGCCTGCAAGCTGGCTTCCTCCAACAAGGAGGCCCGCACCCTGGTAACCCAGGGAGGCGTGCTGATCAACGATGAGAAGGTCCCGGCTCCGACCTTTATGGTCACGGAGGAGATGCTGAAGGACGGCGTGAAGATCCGCAAGGGCAAGAAGGTTTTCCACAAGGCGATCCTGAAATAACGGCGTAAAGGAATATGAAGATTATCCGGGCTGCAGAATCGGCCCGGATGATTTTTTATCTTGCCAAACAGGCAGGAAGGAACTATACTTTACCCGTACATGAACTGGAGGAAAAGCAATGAAAACTCATGACTTCTACTATGATCTGCCGGAGGAATTGATCGCCCAGACGCCGCTGGAGAAACGGGACAGCTCCCGGCTGATGGTGCTGGACAGAGAGAGCGGCGAAATCGAGCATAAGCATTTTTATGATATTATTGACTACCTGAATCCGGGGGACTGCCTGGTGCTGAATGATTCCCGGGTGCTGCCTGCCCGCCTCATCGGGCACCGCCCGACCGGCGGCATGGTAGAAGTGCTGCTTCTGCGTGATCTGGGCAATAAAAAGTGGGAATGCCTGTGTAAGCCTGGGCGGAAAATGTGCGAGGGAGACACGGCAATTTTCGGCGACGGAGAGTTGACAGCCACGGTGCGGGAGGTCTGCGCGGACGGCAACCGGATTGTAGAATTTACCTATGAGGGAATCTTCCTGGAAATTTTGGAGCGGCTGGGGAAAATGCCTCTTCCGCCCTATATCAAGGCAGAGCTTCAGGATCAGGAGCGCTACCAGACGGTCTATTCCCGGGAGCTTGGCTCCGCGGCGGCTCCGACTGCCGGACTCCATTTTACGGAGGATCTGCTGGATAAGATTCGGGAAAAGGGCATCAAAACCGCCTTTATTACCCTGCATGTCGGCTTGGGAACCTTTCGCCCGGTTAAGGCGGAGGATGTCCTTGACCACCATATGCACAGTGAGCTGTGCATGGTGAGCCAGGAAACGGCTGATATCCTGAACGAGACCAGAAAAGCGGGGGGAAGGATCATCTGTGTGGGCACCACCTCCTGCCGTACATTGGAGTCTCTCGTGAACGAGGACGGCACGTTTTCGCCCAAATCCCGGTGGACGGATATTTTCATCTACCCCGGGTATCAGTTCAAGGCAATGGATGCGCTGATTACCAATTTCCATCTGCCGGAGAGCACCCTGGTCATGCTTGTTTCGGCTTTTGCGGGAAGAGAGAAAATTCTGAATGCCTACAATCAGGCGGTGAAAGAGCGCTATCGCTTCTTCTCCTTCGGAGATGCCATGTTCATT
>CAVIFH010000309.1:0-3018 GCA_963641615.1 bacterium
ACGCACGGTGGTGGGAGAGGTCGGCTCCCTGGTTAGGGGAGCCTCCTACTCGATTTTTGCACCAGCGGTGCAGCGGCACTTGCCTAAGAATAATCCTCCAAGTGCCCTTGCTATTGCCGGAAAGATGCAGTATAATCGTCCGTGAAATTTGAGAGGGGTCATGGTAGTTTTATGGTAAAAATGGGTTTTGACAACGACAAGTATCTGCAAATGCAGTCCGAACACATTCGAGAGAGACTGACGAAATTCGGCGGCAAGCTTTATCTGGAGTTTGGCGGCAAGCTGTACGATGACAACCACGCTTCCCGCGTGCTTCCCGGCTTTCAGCCGGACAGCAAGCTGCGCATGCTCCTGCAGCTGAAGGAACAGGTAGAGATGGTGATTGCCATCAATGCGGACGATATTGAGAAAAATAAGATTCGCGGCGATCTTGGCATAACCTATGACCGTGATGTGATACGGCTGATTAACGTCTTCCGGGATTTCGGACTGTACGTATCGAGCGTTGTGCTTACCAGATTCCATGGTCAGACGCTGGCAACCGCATTTCAGTCACGCCTGGAGGGAATGGGCATTCGGGTATATCACCACTACACCATAGAGGGATACCCCGCAAATACTGCCTTTGTCGTAAGCGAAGAAGGCTTTGGAAAGAATGAATACATCGAAACGACACGTTCCCTGGTGGTGGTTACCGCGCCGGGGCCCGGAAGCGGAAAGCTTGCGACGTGCTTAAGCCAGATTTACCATGACTACAGGCGCGGCATTCAGGCTGGGTATGCCAAATTTGAAACATTCCCCATCTGGAATATCCCGCTGAACCATCCGGTGAATCTAGCCTATGAGGCAGCCACTGCGGACCTGAATGATGTCAATATGATCGATCCTTTTCATCTGGATGCCTATGGTGTCACGACGGTAAATTATAATCGGGATGTGGAAGCATTCCCCATACTGGAGGCGCTTTTCGAGAAGATTATGGGTACCTGCCCATACAAGTCCCCCACGGATATGGGCGTGAATATGGCCGGGAACTGCATTTTTGATAATGCGGCGGTTGAGTATGCATCCAGGCAGGAAATTATCCGCCGGTATTATATTGCGATGTGTGACCTGAAGCAGGGGAAATGCGGCGAGGAGATTGTCCGCAAACTGGAGCTGCTGATGCGCAAGGCCGGTGTTGCGCCGGAAGAGCGTGCTGCGGTTGCTCCCGCACTGAAGCGGGAAGAGGAGACTGGGGATGCTGCTGCAGCGATGGAGATGCACGACGGAACCATTATAACGGGACGGACGACCGATCTGCTCGGAGCTTCTTCGGCATTGCTGCTCAACGCACTCAAATATCTGAGCAATCTTCCGGATGAAATGCATCTGATGTCTCCTGTGGTGCTTGACCCGATTCAGCATCTGAAGGTTTCACATCTTGGAAATCGCAATCCGCGGCTGCACACCGATGAAACCCTTATTGCCCTCTCTATCTGCGCTGCGACCAACCCCCTTGCGGAGCTTGCAATGGAGCAGCTGAGCAAACTGAAGGGCTGCGAGGTTCACTCTTCTGTTATATTATCGGCAGTGGATGAGAAAATTTTTAAGCGTTTGGGCATCAATCTGACGTGTGAGCCAAAGTACAGCAACAACGTAAAATAATTTATCGGGCAGAAGATCACCCAACGGATGGGATTCCTTCTGCCCGATTGCTGTGTTTTCGGATGTGTAAAACAGGAAATGAGAATATTTGTTAATAAAATATGTCAGTTCTTTACTTCTGCAGCCATTTTTGATATACTCTTGTGCGAAAACAGGGGATGATCCTGCCGCTTTTATGCGGCAGGGTAAGAAGCTTTTATTTCATCAGGCAGACCTCTGTTTGTGTGTTCGGGGTTCCCTGGAAGAATTTCAGAATATTGTCGACCGTGGTGGCAGCAATGTTATTAAGTGCCTCCTGCGTCAGGAAGGCCTGATGAGACGAGACAATTACGTTTGGCATGGCAATGAGGCGCACCAGCTTGTCATCCTGCACAACGTGGCTAGAGAAGTCCTCATAGAACAGATCGCCCTCTTCTTCATATACGTCCAAGCAGGCGGCGCCGACCTTCTTTTCTTTGATGCCGTTGATCAGATCCTCAGTGTTGATCAGGGCGCCGCGGGATGTGTTGATGATGGTTACGCCCTTCTTCATCTTCTCAATGGATTCAGCATTGATCATGTGTTTTGTCTCCTCAGTCAGCGGGCAGTGCAGGGAGATAATGTCGGAATTTGCGAAGAGATCATCAAGGGACGTATAGGCAAGACCGCTGTCCGGATTCGGGAATTTGTCATAGGCAAGTATCTTCATACCGAAGCCTTTGCAGATATCCGCGAAGACACGGCCGATTTTTCCGGTGCCTACGATGCCTACGGTTTTCCCGTACAGGTCAAAACCGACGAAGCCCTGCAGGCTGAAGTTAAAGTCACGTGTGCGGATATAGGCCTTATGGGTACGGCGGTTGATGGTCAGCAGCAGTGCCATTGCATGCTCTGCAACTGCGTGGGGGGAGTAGGCTGGTACGCGGAACACGCGGATTTTCCCCTGGCAGGCGGCAATGTCCACATTGTTGAATCCGGCGCAGCGCAGAACCAGGAGCTTTACGCCGTATTGATAGAGTTTTTCTATGACAGCTGCATTTACGGTATCGTTGACGAATACGCAGACGGCATCGTACCCGCTTGCCAGTGAAACCGTGTCTTCATTCAGACGGGTTTCAAAATACTTTATCTGAAGATCTGTACCCTTGGTGTGGGTATCAAAGCCGGGCATATCGTAGGCTTTGGTATCAAAGAAAGCAAGTTTCATAGGTTTCAGCTCCTTAATCTTTTATTCGATATAATTATATCGATTTATACTGAGATGTCAATAGATATTTCTGCATATATTTCTTTTGAAATGAGGCAAATTTATGTTTGAAAAGCTGAAAACAGTTTTAAACAAATACCGCAGCCAGATTATCTATCTGATTTTTGGCGTTTTAACAACAGTGG
>CAVIFH010000310.1:0-3011 GCA_963641615.1 bacterium
GGCTCAACTCCTGAGAGTTCGCGGCAAAATGCTTAAGGCTTGTGCCGATACCCTGTTGTTCCACGCCACGGATATATCCCGCCGCCATTTTTCCCGCAAGATATGGGTCTTCGGAAATATACTCGAAATTTCTTCCGCAGAGCGGATTGCGCTTCAGATTACAGCTTGGGCCGAGAACAACGCCAACATTTTGGTTTTTTGCTTCCTCTCCGATGGCTTTTCCCACCTCAAAAATCAGGTTTTCGTCCCAGCTGTCGGCTGTAGTTACACCCGAAGGGAAGCAGGTTGCAGGGTAGGATTCATTGACGCCCAGCATATCCGTGCCGCTTGCCCTCTCCTGCTTACGAAGGCCGTTTGGACCATCACACATGAACATGGCGGGAATGCCGTATTTTTCGTAACCCTTTGTTTCCCAAAAGGATGCTCCCTCGCAGAACGCAATTTTGTCCTCAAGGGTCATTTTTTCTAAAATCTGTTCAATATTCATATCTTCACCTCAGAAGGTATATGTCCCGCTGTCCAGCAAAATCGGATCTTTTCCCTCAATTCTCAGCTCTGCCGTGCAGTTTGCGGGTACGTTGACGGTATATTTAAAGCCATCCGCCGTCTTCTCCCAGCCGCTTTCAACTCTGCCGTAAACGCTGTTATAGGCGGCTCTGGCATAGGTAAAATGTCCGCCCGGATGCGGGGCAATGGTGAAACGGTTTTCTCCGTCAACCCGAATGCCGCACATGGTGTCAAACAGCCACGCGACAACGGCACCCTTGGAGTAGTGATTCAGCGATCCGATACCACCGTTTTTGCTGTTCGGGCCTTCCCAGGCTTCCCAGATTGTTGTGGCTCCGTTCTTCGGCATACTTAGCCAACCGGGAATCTCCTCGTTTTCCAGCACCCGATAGGCGGCTTCTAGGTCAAATTCCGTCAGTACATTCAAAATCAGCGGCGTGGACAGAAATCCCGTGCCGATGCGCCAGTCAAAATGCTCCAGCGCTGAGATCAGCCGCTCTTGGGCATATGCCGTCTGCTTTTCGTCCAGCAGGCCGAATGCCAGGGGGCGGACAAGCTGCGCCTGGCGGTCGGTGTCCAGCGGATAGGCGGCGGTGCGGCGCAGCGACTGATAGCTTTTTCGGCAGTGGTTGGCAAAGTCCTGATAGTCTTTTGCTTCCAAACCGTTGCCGAGCGCTGCCTCGATCTCCGCCATGCAGTCCATCACATGGGTGGTATAGGCGGTCGCCACCTCAGGGTGCGGAACGGCGCAGTCCTTCCATGTCATGTGATGTACGCTCTCGGGCTCTGCCCACTCGCCGTATGCCTGCCCCGCGTTAGAGAGGTATTTTCTCTCCTCTCCGTGCAGACCCGTACGCTTGGCGGTGGGATACCACTTACCACAGCGCTTTTGCATAAACCTTGTGTAGCGCCGCATTCCGGGCAGATATTTTTTCAAAACCTCCGTATCGCCGTACTGCTTATACAGTGCATACGGCATCAGCACGCCCGCGTCTGCCCAGCCCACAGAGCCGTTCATGGCATTCATATAAAAATCCGTGCCGCCCTCGGGAGCAATCTGTGGCAGACAGCCGTTTTTTTTCTGCCAGTCATAGACATCGTTCAGATATTTTTCGGCAAAGGGCATATAATCAAAAAGGAAGCACGCCGTTGAGCAGAAAATCTGTGCATCGCCCGTCCAACCGTGCCGTTCTCTTGTGGGGCAGTCAGTGGGCAGGTCGGCGTGATTGTTTTTGGCGCTCCAGACAGTGTTTTCAAAGAACTTGTTAAGAAGCACATTCGAACTTTCAAAAAAGCCCGTGCGCTCCATATCGGAATATACCGCAACGGCGGTAAAGTCATCTGCCGAAAACGGCACATCAGTCTCCGCCAGAACATACCGAAAGCCGAAAACGGCAAATGTCGTTTTATATCTGTTTTCGCCCTCTTTGCAGGTATAAACGACCTCCTGACGGGGCGTTACGAAATCTTTGTGGGAGAGCTGTATATTCTTCTGCGTAAATTCGCCGTTTTCATCCAGCAGCTCACCAAATCGGAGCGTAATCTTCTGCCCTGCGCGTGCATTCAGCTTAAACTCCGCATAGCCCGCGATATTCTGTCCGAAGTCGAGAACCGTTCTGCCCGAAGGCGTGGTAATCAGCTTTGCCTTAAGCCGCTCGTGCTCGGTAACGGGCACATTGTTCGAGGCGGTCGGCGTGACGGAATGGCGTGTGATCTTTGCTCTGCCGCTGTATGTCGGTACGGCATCGGCGTTCACAATCTCGCCGTCCTTATTGTCGGCAAAGCGGATGGAACCGTCATTCGACCAATCCCAGCTTTCGTCCGTGATAACGGTCTGCACACCGCCGTCTGTGTGCGTAATCTCAAGCTGTGCCAGCAGCTTTGTCTCCGTGCCATATTGATTTTTAAGACCCCAGGCACCGCAGGAGCCGCGATACCAGCCGTCAGCCAGCTGTACGGTCAGGGCGTTTTCACCATTTTGCAGAAGCTCGGTCACATCATAGGTCTGATACTGTACACGCTTGCGGTAATCGGTGATGCCCGGGGCGAGGATAAAATCACCAATGCGCTGCCCGTTCAGCTTCGCCTCATACAGGCCGCAGGCGGTGATGTACAGCCGCGCTTTTTTTACATCGGCGGCGTGAAAAGTCTTGCGGAAGCAGTCCACGGGATAGCGTTCTTTTTTGTTGACCGGATAATTACCGGTGATCCACTTGGCCTGCCAGGTATCGATTCCGGTCTCAAAGGGGGCTTCTGCCCATTCTCCGGCGGTATCGTTCTCGTCCCAGAGCCGCACGTTCCAGAGTACCTTCGTTTTCGGCGGCACGGGCGCGCCGCCCCATGTTACGCACATGGCAGCGCTTTCCACCCTGCCGCTGTCCCAAAGGACACTGCCGCTGTCATCGGCAGCGACAATTTGATAGGCGGTCTGCTTTTTACCGCCCTCACAGTTCCAAAATAGGCGGGGCGTTGTAAAATCAACGCCGATGGGGTTTATTAGATGC
>CAVIFH010000311.1:0-2983 GCA_963641615.1 bacterium
GGATATGCCTCCTCATCCACCTCAATACATGTTTCACGCTCGGAAAGAAGCTGTGCCGCCTGCAGGATGGTTTCCGGCGTAACAGAGCATTCGTTGCCGTCGCGGTCAATGTTGAAGATCAACAGCGGTGCCTCCACCAGATAACGGTTTTCGCCCAATGTCACCACGCAGTCGCTGTCATAGGAGATGCAAAGACCGAATTCATCCTCGACCTCAGTCTCGTCAAAGTCGAAGCCTGTATAGTTGTCATAGCGATGCTGAAAGGACGTAACCTCAATCATTTCCTCCGGGTAGAGAACGGCAATCACGCGGTCACCCTCATTCATCTCATCGGCCACATCCTCGATGGCACATTCGTATTTCCAGTTGACCAGAGCCTGCAGCGTTTCAACCGCCCTCTCCCAAAATGTCTGATTCGGGATCTGACCGTCAGCCAGCCTGATTTTCTTCTTGCTCATTTTCATTACCTCCATCAGCGCTCCATATCACGCTGCCGTTTTTTCATATACTGTTCCAGCAGACGGATGATGGTTTCCTCCATCTGCTTTGCCGTGTAGGACTTGGGAAAATATTTCCGCAGAGAATCGGTGGAGAAGGTCAGCTTGCCGATTTCCGGCTTTTTGGCCTCGCTCATCACATCCACAATGGCATCCTGTGTACAGGTGCCCTCCTGACTGAGCTTTTTAATGCGCTGCGCCTGGGAAAGGGAAGGTGCCGTCTGCGTCTCATCGATGGCCTGCAGGAAATCCGCCTGCTCCTCTGGCTTCAGGTAGGAAAGCTCAACTGCCGGATTAAATGCGATTTGCTTCTGATCTACCATGTCCAATACCTCGGGAATGAGATTTGTCAGGCGAATGTAACGCTGAACCTGACGGGCGCTGTCTCCACTTCCTTCAGCAACTGTTTCGTCTGACCTTGACTTCGTGCCAACTTGGCACGAAGTTTCATCATGCTGCAAATCAGTCCTCGCACCTTGTCTTTTCAGTGCCTCCAGCTTCATCTTGTACGCCAGCGCCTTCTCGCTCGGCAGGATGTTTTCTCTCTGCAGGTTGGAATCCACCATGAAGATCACGGCAGAATCATCGTCCATTTCCCGCACGATAACCGGCACTGTCTCAAGCCCGGCAAGCTCTGCCGCGTGGTGTCTTCTGTGACCGGAGACGATTTCGTAGCCGTCCTCCGTCGGTCTTGCAATCAGGGGAACGACCACGCCGATCTGCTTTACACTCTCCACGGTTTCCGCCATGGCGTCATCATCAAACACCTTGAAGGGGTGGTCCTTGAAGGGATGCAGTGCCGCAAGCGGGATGCTTCGAATCTCCTCCGTCACCGGCGAAGTGCGGTCCTGCTCTGTAGAAAAGATGTCATCGTAGCTGCTCAAGCTCACGTTTGCGCCTCTTTTCGGCATCGTGCATCACCTCCTTTGTCAGAGCTCTGTAACCCTCGGCAACCTTGCCATTCGGATCGTGTGAAAAGATGCTTTTTCCCTCCGCACTGATTTCCGCTGCACGGATCGACCGGGGAATCATCTCGTCATAAACCTTGATTTTGCCGCCATAGGTTTCCCGGATCAGTGCCGCAATCTCTTTGGAATAATTGGTTCTGGCATCCACCATGGTGAGAAGAATGCCCTCAATGCGGAGCTTCGGATTGATCTGTCTGCGCACCTTGTTGATGGTGCCCAGCAGCTGCTCCAGACCCTTTGCCGAAAGATACTGCGCCTGCACCGGGATCAGCGCGTTCTCCGCGGCAGCCAGTGCGTTGATCGTCAGCATTCCGAGGGAAGGCATGCAGTCAATCAGGATAAAGTCATACTGGTTCTTCACCGTATCCAGATACTGACGAAGGATTTTTTCACGGTTCATGGTATTCACCAGCGAAACCTCCATGCCTGAAAGCTCAATGCTGGACGGCACCAGATCCACGCCCTCCGGATGATGCAGAATGCCTTCTCCGGGGGAGATAGGCTCCTCGTTGATAACCTTCTTCATAAGGTCTGTGAGCGTGACCTCCAGATTGTCAGGCTGCGGATTTCCCAGAGCTATCGTGAGGCTGGCCTGCGGGTCAGTGTCGACGAGCAAAACGCGTTTACCCTCACGGGCCAGCCCGAAAGCAAGGTTTTCACTTGTGGTAGTTTTTGCCGTACCGCCTTTTTGGTTGACTACGGCAGTAATTGTTGCCTTTGGCATATTTCTTCACCTCCCTGCACCGGTAGATGTCCTGCTTGGACCTGTTAAATAAATCGCCCCTGGATTTTTTCATAGCTCGAGAACCTCCTTCACCACGGATTTCTTCTGCCTGCCGATATCCTTTCTGCGGTCGCTGCCCAGCACCTGAATCGGAGTACACATTTCCAGAACACGGCTGTATATGCGGCCATGGGCCACATCCGCCGGATCGTTCAGCTCGTCCATTGTCAGGTTGGTCGTAATAATCAGCGGCAGGCCGGATTTATAGCGTTCATCAATCACCGCATAGACCTGCTCCAGGGCATATTCCGTGTTTCGTTCAATACCGAGATCATCAATGATGAGCAGCGGGAAATTGGAAAACGAGGCAATATACTGATACCTTTCCTCGCTGTACATAGCGCCCATCTGGTTAAGGATCTTGGAAAAATTGGTCATCAGCACCGGCACACCCTGCTCCAGAAGAGCATTGGCAATGCAGGCCGCCATGAAGGATTTTCCGGTACCGACATAGCCCCAAAGCAAAAGGCCAAGGTTTTCCGCCTTGACCCTCTGCCAGTTCTCTACATATTTCCGGGCTTTCCGGATATCTGCCGTGTCCTCCGCCACATCAAAGCGCCAGTCCAGAAGGTGCTTCTCCTGAATGCCGTTGGCCTTAAGCCGCCGTATTCTTCGCTGCAGCTCTTCCTCCTCCTGACGCTTTTTCTCCTGCTCCAGCCGCTTCTTATCGCAGTCGCAGATGCAGCGCATCACGGCTGTCTTTCCCATCATGCTGACTCTGCATTGCTTCGGCG
>CAVIFH010000312.1:0-2955 GCA_963641615.1 bacterium
AAGGTCATCACCCGGTACTCGTCGGGGATACTGCCGCGCTCACCGTCGTAATACTCATGGAAACTGTCACCCGTATCACGCACATAGCCCTGATCCGTGAAGGTGCCGTTTTCCTCCAACGCAACGTCCCGGCCGTAGGTCTCATAGTCGATGTAATTCTGCAAATGCTCTGGCACCTGCATAACGTCCAGTTCTTCGATGTAATAGCGGCCCAGATCGTCATAGTCATGGATATCGGGGTAAACCTCATAGCAATCCAGATTCTCGGTGAGGTTGATGATCTCCTGCAGGCTGCCGCAATGGTCGCCCATTTCCATACCGGCCTGAAACTGTGCGTATTCGCTTTCGCTCATTTCATCCAGCTTCGACGCCAGATAATTCAGTTCGTGCAGATTTTCATATTCACCCAGCTTACTGTAAAGACCGTCCACATAGCAGTCATAGTCCGTGATGAACCATTCCTCATAGGGATGGCCGAAGTCATCCTTCTGGCCGATCCCGATACGCTTAAACACTTCTTTCAGTTCCTCGGCGGTGGTGGGAAATTTCACCCACTCGCCTACAAGTTCGCCCTCATTGTACTTCCCAAGATTGGTGATAAAGGCGGCAAAGGGATAATCTTTGTCGTGATCGTAATATGGCATATCAGCACCTCCTTACAGTTCCGGCGCAGATTTTTCCTTGTGGGGCTGCGCCTTGCTTTTCTCCGCACACTCCTTCTTGCCCTGTTTCAGCCGTTCCCGGATGGAGGGCTTTTTCTCCGGCTCCGCAGGGCGCTCATGGTTCCACTCGTCGCCGGAGAGAGAAATATATCCGTGTTCCGTAAAATGACCCTGTTCCTCCTGCATGGCATACTTGCCAAAAGGAACAGGGTCGATTGCTTTCAGAAGTTCCGGGGGCAGCAGCATATCCATGTGCTGCGCCAGATACCGCCAGCCCAGATCGTTCAGATCGTGGATGTTGGGCTCAAATACGAAATAGTCGATGTTGTCCGCAAACTCCTTGAACTGCTCTGGTGTTGTCAGCTTGAAGGGCGAGGTCTGCACCGCCGCCAGCACCTCCCGGTCCTCCGGGGAGAGGGCAGCCACCGCCGCCTTCACTTCGGGTAAATGTTCCAAAGTCTTATTTTCTGCCATTGACACCTTCCTTTCTTTTCGGAAATTCCAGTTTGAAGTTGATGTATTTGCCACCCGTGTCATCCAAGATCACCGCAGCGTCATAAGCAGCCTGTTTCTTTTCAGACCACATTCCCTTGACATTGGTACGTCCCTTTTTCAGAAGGTCCGTTGCCATTTTCTTTGTCAGCTCCTTCTTGCGGCTCGTCCAGAAGCGGTCATTTTTCCAGAGGACGAGGCCGCAGGAACGATCCGAACACGCAAAGTTTTTCTTTCCTTCATAGACCGGCTGGCCGCAGCGGGGGCAGGTGCCGATCACTTCCTTCTCCGGGGCAAACAGCTTTTTGCCGTCCTCGGAAATACAGGAATAGGTGGACACGATCTCCTGGACCATCGTGCGGATACCGTCCATGAAGGTATCCGGGTCAGCGCCGCCCTTTGCGATCTTCGTCAATTTCTGTTCCCATTCCGCTGTCAGCGTGGGAGAGGTCAGCGGCTCCGGCAGGACCGTGACAAGGTTGATACCGGCTTTCGTGGGGATCAGGTTTTTGCCCTTGCGCTCCACAAATCCGGCTGCCACCAGCTTTTCGATGATTGCCGCCCTGGTCGCAGGCGTGCCAAGACCTTTTCGCTCTGCCTCATCGGGAATATCATCCTTGCCTGCGTTCTCCATAGCGGACAGGAGGGTATCTTCTGTGTAGGGCTTCGGCGGCTGGGTGAAATGCTCGGTAACAGCAACCTCCGCACCGCCAAAAGTCTGCCCTTTGGTGAAGTCCGGGAGCGTATCGCCGTCCCCATCCGCAGGCTTTTCCTTCAAGAAGGCACGGAAAATGCGGTCGATTTCCCGCCAGCCTTCGGAGAGAATACGCTTGCCTTTTGCGGCGAAGGAATAACCGCCGCAATCAAAAGTTGCCGTGACCGCCTCATACACATACGGCTCCGCCGATGCACACAGCAGCTTGCAGCAAACCAACAGGAACAAATTGCGCTCGCCCAGGGGCAGAGCCTTGATATCCGCTTTTTCAATCTCCATTGTGGGGATAATGGCGTGGTGGTCGGATACATCCTTGTCGGAGATCATGGTCTCCACCAGCGGGAAGAAGTTGCCGCAGCCATCAAAGGGCGGCAGCTTCGCCGCCAAGTGGATCACACAGGAGACCGTTTCCGCCATGTCGGAGGTCAGATACCGGCTGTCCGTGCGGGGATAGGTCAGCAGTTTCTTTTCATAGAGGCTCTGAGCGTAGTCAAGAGTCTGCTTCGCCGTGTATCCGAACAGGCGGTTTGCCTCACGCTGCAAGGTGGTAAGGTCATAGAGCTTCGGAGGCTGTTCTTTTTTCTGCTCTTTCGTGACAGAGGTACAGGTGACGGCCGCACCCTTGCACATGGCCGCTGCCTGTTCCGCCTCTGCCGGATCGGTGAATTTCTCCGACACCGCCTCAGCTCCATCCAGCGTCAGGCGCAGCAGATGATATTTTTCTTTGTGGAACAGCGTGATCTTCGCGTCACGCTCCGCCAGCATTGCCAATGTGGGCGTCTGCACACGGCCCACGTTCAGGGTGCGGTGATAGAGAACGGAGAAAAGGCGCGTGGCATTGATCCCCACCAGCCAATCCGCTTTCTGGCGGCAGAGGGCGGATTGATACAGGGTTTCATAATCGGCGCCGGGGCGCAGATCAGAAAAGCCCTCCCGGATGGCGCTGTCCTCCATCGAAGAAATCCAGAGACGGAGGATCGGCTTGCGGCAATCCGCCATTTCATACACCAGACGGAAGATCAGCTCACCTTCACGCCCGGCGTCACAGGCATTGACGATGGTATCCACATCGGGACAGTTCATCAG
>CAVIFH010000313.1:0-2939 GCA_963641615.1 bacterium
CTTGAGCCAAAATCTCTCGATGAATGCCCTTGCCTCATTATGCGGTATTGCCTTAGATCAGTTGGATGCCGCGTCCATTTCAGCCAGGTATTTTCTGACGCTGACGAGTTTTACCACGCAGGTAAACACCTTCATTGCAAGTGCCAGGTCTGCATCGGCGGGGAAGGAGGGGGCAATGCGGATGTTGCTGTCGTGGGGATCCTTGCCGTAGGGATAGGTGGCGCCGGCACCGGTCAGCACCAGACCGGCCTTCTTGCACTGGGATACGATTTCCTTTGCGCAGCCGTCCAGAGATTCGAAGGAGACAAAATAGCCTCCCTTGGGATTTGTCCAGGTTCCGATCCCCAGGCCGCCCAGCTCACTTTCCAGGGTATTGCGGACAATCTCAAATTTCGGACGCAGAATCTCCGCGTGGCGGCGCATATGCTCCACCATGCCGTGAATATCCTTGAAGAAGCGGACGTGACGAAGCTGATTCACTTTGTCGTGACCGATGGTCTGCACCTTCATCTGTGCGCGAATGTCCACCAGGTTATTCTGCGATGCGGCCAGAGCGGAAATTCCGGAGCCGGGGAAGCTGATCTTGGAAGTGGAGGCAAACTTGTAGACCATATCCGGGTTGCCGGCACGCTTGCACTCCGCAAGAATTTCAATCAGATGGTCCTGATCATGGTCATACAGGTGGTGAATGGTGTAGGCATTGTCCCAGTAGATGCGGAAATCCACCGCGGCGGGCTTCAGCCGCGCGAACCGGCGCACGGTTTCGTCAGAATAAGAGATGCCCTGGGGATTGGAATATTTCGGGACGCACCAGATGCCCTTGATGGCGGGGTCGGAGGACACCAGCTCTTCCACCATATCCATGTCCGGCCCGGTGGGGAGCATGGGAATGTTGATCATTTCAATTCCGAAATACTCTGTAATGGCAAAGTGGCGGTCATAGCCGGGAACGGGGCAGAGGAACTTTACCTTGTCCAGCTGGCACCAGGGGGTGCTGCCCATTACGCCGCGGATCATGGAGCGGGAGACGGTGTCAAACATGACATTCAGGCTGGAATTTCCGTAGATAATGACCTGATCCGGACGGACCTCCATCATATCGGCCATGAGTTCCTTGCATTCCTCAATGCCGTCCAGCACGCCGTAGTTGCGGCAGTCCGTGCCGTCCTCGCATGTCAGATCGCTGTCGCTGTTCAGTACATCCATCATGCCCATGGACAGGTTCAGCTGCGCCTGAGAGGGCTTTCCCCGGGCCATGTTGAGGGAAAGCTTACGGTCCTGATATTCTGCATATTCCGCTTTCAGAGCGCTTTTCAGCTCCAGAAGCTCTTCGCGAGTCATTTCGGAATAGGGTTTCATAGTGACCTCCGGTTGACTAAATTTGCAAGTTTGGATTCTGCATCCTGCATAACATATATAATACATTGCCGCAGCAGAAAATTCAATAGGTCAGTCTCTACAGATTCGGAATAAAAAGACGCTTTTTTATGCAGACAATGCACATCTGTGCTCCTGCGTCATCCGTTATTGCCCCGAATGCCGGTAAGATCCTTGATTACTTCCCCCGCGATGATGAGACCCGCCGCGGAAGGAACAAAGGACACAGACCCCGGAATATCCCTGCGGGAGCTGCTGCCTTCCATTGCATCGTGGATTCTTACGCCGGTTTCATCCGTCGGGAACAGGGGCTCTTCCTGAGAGTACACAACCTTGAGACTTCTGATGCCGCGCTTGCGGCACTCCTTGCGTATGACGCGGGCGAGAGGATCGACAGAGGTTTTGTAAATGTCCGCGACGCGCAGGGCAGTGGGATCCAGCTTGTTGCCCGTGCCCATGGAGGAAATAATCGGCACATTGGCCTTCTTTGCGTTTTCAATCAGGGCGAGCTTCCCGGTAACCGTGTCGATTGCGTCTACAATATAGTCGTATTGGGTAAAATCAAAGAGGGGAGCGGTATCCGGCAGATAAAAGCATTTGCTTTCCTCTACCCGGCACTGGGGATGGATCGCATGGACTCTCCGCTCTGCTTCGTCAACCTTGAAGTTTCCGATATTTTCGCTTGTGGCAATAATCTGGCGGTTGATGTTGGTGAGACTGATCACATCGTTATCAATGAGGTCAAGGGCGCCGATTCCGGCGCGGGCAAGGGCCTCCACAACATAGCCGCCGACGCCGCCGATACCGAAAACCGCAACCCGGGCCTCGGCAAGCCGCTTCATGGCGGCGCTTCCGAGCAAAAGCTCGGTTCTTGAAAAAGCGTTCAGCAAGGTTCTCACTCCCGTAAACATACAAAACAAAAATGGCTCATAAGCGGCATCATGATACCATGCAAAAGAGAATTTTGTCAAGATAACCTTGAATAGATACAGAACTATCGAATTTAAACCGAAAAAAGTTTTCAAAGCCGCAGGAATCCCTTGTTAAACATAACAAGGAAGATTTCACATGAATTGTGAATTTTGTGTATGTAACTCAAAATTCAAAAATTTCCAATGCAGCCTTGACAACAGAAAATGTTCGTGGTATATTACCGACGGTTAGCGAGAGCTAACCTTTTAGCACAGAAAAAGTTAGCAAAAGCTAATTATTACGGTTGATAAAGAGGGTGGAAGGATGATACCGCTTACCGTTGCGGATGCCGGTCAGGATTATGTTGTGAAAAGAATCGGTGGGAATCCGGAGGTTAAGAAGCATCTGGAGGACCTGGGCTTCGTAGCTGGGGCAGACGTGTCTGTGGTCAATACCATGGGGGGCAACCTGATTGTGAAGGTCAAGGAGTCTCGCGTGGCGATCAGCAAAGAGATGGCAATGAAAATCATGATTTGATATTTCTTACAGAAAAAAGGAGAAAATCAGAATGAAAACACTTCGGCAAGTACAGGTTGGCGAAACCGTCAAGGTTGTAAAGCTTCACGGCGAGGGTGCTGTAAAGCGCCGCA
>CAVIFH010000314.1:0-2929 GCA_963641615.1 bacterium
TGCTACACTGCAAAATTTGAGGGTTCGCTGAGCCTGGATTTGTATTGCCTCCGTCACCCTCGCGGTACTTTCGTTGCATTTGATTGCTGCTTGTCAAGGGCGGCGACCGTTTCACGGAATTTCTTCAATTTCAGACTTGACTTTTAATAGTTAGTCTTTCATCCGCTTTATTATACACTTGTCCGGGAATTCCTTCAATGGACAGCACGGGGCATTTGACCATCAATCCACGCCCATTTGTCCCAATTTTACACAAACGAGTCTGTTTGACCGTTTTAATAAAAGCTCTTTTCCGGTATGGTAACGACCGAAATCAATGAAAGGAGCGGACGTATGGCCGAATGGAAATTCAAAATCTGTCTCAGGGTACCTCTGGGCAATCGCAGCGGAACAATGCTGCTGTGTGAGGAAAACGGTAGAGTGGACGGGTGGCTGAATATCATGAATGAAAGGAATCGGTTCTCCGGCATTCTTTCAGACGGGAAAAATCTCACCATTTCCGGCGTAATTCGCACACTGGTAAGCACACTGCACTATACGGCAGCAGGCATGATCCGCGATCAGAGCATTTTCCTGAACCTGAAAACGGATTCCGGCGCATATTATCCGCTTTCCGGGAAGGAGTACCATATTGATGACAAAATTTTATAGGTGTATTGTCAATCATCAAAACGCAGTCATTGCCATTTACCTGATCCTGTTCGTTTTCTGTGCACTGTGCGGTCAGCTTGTGTCCGTCAATTACGACATGAACGATTATCTGCCGCCGGAAAGCGCCTCAACCCAGGCACTTGACCTGATGGAGGAGGAATACGGAGGCGGCATTCCAAATGCCCGTGTAATGGTGCAGAATGTCTCCGTTTCAGAGGCGCTTGCTTGCAAGGAAAAGCTGCTCAATGTAGACGGCGTAACCGATGTGACATGGCTCGACGATGCAGCAGACATCACCATGCCTCTGGAAACCATGGACACTGAAACAGCAGAAACCTATTATAAGGATGGAAACGCCCTGTTTTCCGTAACCATCGCAGAGGATAAGCGCATAGAGGCGGTTGACGCAATCCGGGAAATTATTGGCAATGACAATGCCATGACCGGCAGTGCCGTAACCACGGCAGTCGCTACCACCAGTACCGTCAGTGAGGTTCATACCATTGCGGTTATTGCCGTCATATTCGTTTTTCTGGTGCTGCTCCTTACCACCACTTCCCTCGCAGAGCCGGTCCTTGTGCTTGTGGGGCTTGGGGTCGCGATCATCATCAATTCCGGAAGCAATCTGATATTCGGAGAAATTTCTTTTGTTACCAACGCTGCCGGAAATATTCTGCAGCTTGCGGTATCGCTGGATTACTCTGTCTTCCTCCTGCACCGCTTCGCCGAGTGTCGGGGCAGGTGCTCTGATCCAAAGGAGGCCATGATTGAGGCACTCACCATGTCAACCACTTCCATTCTCTCCAGCGGACTGACAACGGTAATCGGCTTTCTGGCTCTGTGCCTTATGCAGTTCCGGATTGGGCCGGATTTGGGACTCGCGCTGGCAAAGGGTGTCGCGCTGAGCCTCATCACCGTGTTTACATTCATGCCTGCACTGATTCTGAAAACATACAGGCTCATCGACAGGACGACGCACCGCTCCCTTATGCCCTCCTTCGGAAGGTTCGGCCGGCTTGTCAGAGGCATCATGCTTCCCATGGTGCTGGTATTTGTGCTGACGATCGTCCCCAGCTATCTGGCGTCCAACGCCAACAGCTTCTATTATGGTTCATCGCATATTTTCGGAAGTGCTACTCAGCTCGGCGCGGATACCGAAAAAATCGAAGATGCCTTTGGGAAACGTGATACCTATGTGCTGATGGTTCCCAAAGGCAGTACGGCCACGCAGTCAGACCTGTCCCAGGCGCTGCATGACATCCCGCAGGTAAAGAGCATTCTGTCCTACGCAGATACCGTCGGAGCTGCAATACCGGAGCAGTACTTAAGCAGCAGCACCCTCTCCAAATTGAACAGCGATCACTACACCCGCATGGTACTGACGGTGGATGCCGCCTACGAGGGAGATGAAACCTTCTCGCTGGTGGAAGCCATCCGGGATACCGCAGAGCAGTATTATCCCGGGGAATGGTATCTGGCCGGTGAGGGCGTGTCTACCTATGATCTGATGGACACCGTAACATCGGATATGACAAAGGTGAACCTTGTCGCCATCGGGGCCGTATTCCTTGTACTGCTGCTTACAATGAAATCCCTGATTCTGCCGGTTATCCTTGTGCTGTCCATTGAAACAGCCGTATGGATTAATCTGGCAATCCCGTATTTTTGCAGCCAGTCCATCTTTTATATTGCCTATCTCATCATCAGCGCGATTCAGCTTGGCGCCACAGTGGACTATGCCATTTTGTTCACCGATCGATACCGGGAAATGCGGCAGAGCTACGGCCGGGAAGAAGCCATCGTCCAAACCATTTCCGCCACAGCCGTTTCCATTCTGACATCGGCAAGTGTGCTGACTGCGGTCGGATTCCTGCTTGGCATTGTATCTACCCATGGGCTGCTGTCGCAGCTTGGCTATTTCCTCGGGAAAGGCACACTGTGCTCCCTCGCGATCGTACTGTTTGTACTGCCGGGGCTGCTGTATCTGTTTGATAAACTGATTATTCGAAATAAGAAATCCGGGGAGGTTACTCTATAATGAAACATCTGCATAAAATCACCGCAGCGGCGCTGTCCGTGCTGCTTCTGGGCTCTTCGGTCGTTCCGGCTCTGGCCGAAACAGTTTCCTCTGAAAAAGAAGAGGTCATCTATATCATGGCCGATGCCTCCGGCAATGTAACGGATATGGAAGCGGTCAATATTTTCGCAGGGGGTGATATTACCGATTATGGTGATTACTCTGCCGTAAAGATGCTCAATACAAACGACACCATTACAC
>CAVIFH010000315.1:0-2918 GCA_963641615.1 bacterium
GAAGCGATTGATGTGCTTTCCAAATATCATAGTCCCCCTCCTTTTATGATAAAGCAGAAAACTTTTTTTATTGTATCATTCTTTCCGGGAGAATGCAATGATTTTCACCCCGGGTTTCAGCCCATCCGGACTGCCCGCTCCGCTCCGCTGTTTTTCACAAAATATGGCATTGCCTCTTGTAAATTTCATCAAATCGTCGTATACTAAACAATATTTTCTACCAGGAGAGAGGTCATCTGAAATGGATTTGGTTTCTGTCAGAGAACTGTTTAAAGATACTGCCGCCTATGCCGGCAAAGAGATTTCGGTAGGCGGCTGGGTTCGCGCGAATCGCAAGAGCAAGCAATTTGGGTTTATTTCCCTCAATGACGGCACATATTTTACTCCTGTGCAGGTGGTTTACACCGATGCAATGGATAATTTTGCGGAAATTTCCAAGATCAATATCGGTGCTGCACTGATCGTGAAGGGCACGCTTCTGCTCACCCCGGATGCGCAGCAGCCCTTTGAAATTCAGGCCGCTTCTGTCTGTGTGGAGGGCAACTCCACAGGCGACTACCCCATGCAGAAGAAGCATCACAGCGTAGAGTTTCTCCGCACGATGCCTCATCTGCGTCCCCGCACAAATCTGTTTCAGGCAGTTTTTCGCGTGCGCAGCCTTGCCGCCTATGCAATCCACAAGTTCTTCCAGGAGAGAGACTTTGTGTATGTGCATACACCCCTGATTACAGGCTCTGACTGTGAGGGTGCCGGCGAAATGTTCCAGGTCACAACGCTGGACCTGAACAACGTTCCGAAAACAGAGGACGGAAAGGTCGACTTCAGCAAGGACTTCTTCGGGAAGCCGACAAATCTGACCGTTTCCGGCCAGCTCAATGGTGAAACCTTTGCCATGGCCTTTAAGAACATCTATACCTTCGGCCCCACCTTCCGCGCGGAGAAGTCCAATACCACCCGCCATGCCGCTGAATTCTGGATGATAGAGCCGGAAATCGCGTTTGCGGACCTGGACGATGACATGCGTCTTGCGGAGGATATGATTAAGTACATCATTTCCTACGTGCTCGAAAATGCACCGGAGGAGATGGCATTCTTCAATCAGCGTGTTGATACCGGATTGCTGGATCGGCTGAATCATGTGCTGAACAGCGATTTTGGGCGCATCACATATACCGATGCGGTTAAAATTCTGGAGCAGCACAACGATCGCTTTGACTATCCTGTGCACTGGGGCTGCGATCTGCAGACAGAGCACGAGCGCTTCCTGACGGAAGAAATTTTCAAGCGTCCTGTGTTCGTAACAGACTATCCGAAGGAAATCAAGGCCTTCTACATGAAGCTGAACCCCGATGGGAAGACCGTCGCCGCAATGGACTGCCTGGTACCCGGCATCGGCGAAATCATCGGCGGAAGCCAGCGTGAAGACAACTACGATCTGCTGAAGGCACGCATTGAGGAGCTCGGAATGCGTGAGGAGGACTACGGCTTCTACATGGATTTGCGCAAATACGGCTCTGCGCGCCACGCAGGCTTCGGTCTGGGCTTTGAGCGCTGTGTTATGTACCTGACGGGCGTAGGCAATATCCGTGATGCAATTCCCTTCCCCCGCACCGTCGGAAACTGCGAGCTGTAATCTCCGTTAATTCTCTTTATCTGCTGTACAAAAAGCTCACAAGGGTTTGGAAGACGATTTTCCGCCCCTGTGAGCTTTTTACATGTCTTTTCTATTGCTTTACATCACAGCTGCTTCAGCACATTGCAGAGGAATGCCCACACACGCCCTGTGGATGCAATTTCCAGCTTCTCGCGGCTGGTGTGAATGTCATGCATCTGCGGCCCGATGGATACCGCATCCAGACCGGGAAGCTTTTCACTGAACAGCCCGCACTCCAGGCCCGCGTGGAGCGCAACAACCTTCGGCTCCTTCCCGAACATCTGCGTATAGGTCTCGACCATCACATCCTGCAGCTGAGAATCCTTATGATACTCCCACGCCGGGTATTCCCCCTTCTGGGAATAGCTGCCGCCATAAAAGCCGGAGAGTTCTCTGAGCTTCCGGAGCAGCGCCTCCTTCTCCGCGTTGACACTGCTGCGCACAGAGAAGGTAAGGGAGAAGACATCCCCAGCCAGCCTGGCAATACCCATATTCAGGCTCGTCTGCACCAGGCCGGGAATATCCGCGCTGTAGCTTTGCACGCCATTGGGTGCGGCATTCAGGAGGGCTGCCACCTTTGCCGTATCCTCCGCCGTCAGGCTGTTGCCGCCAAGGGCATCTACGTCAAAGGCCTGTACGGCGGCATCCGGCTCATCGTATTGCTTGCGTATTTCCGCCTGGAGCTGTGCGGCAATATCGTTAATCCGCTCCAGACCGATCCCCATGGCAACCGCGTTGACACTGCAGGAACGCGGGATGGCGTTATCCTTATTTCCGCCGGAAAAGGACGTCAGGCACAGGGGCATCAGCTTCAGAATGCGGCTCATGAATTCGCCCATTACCTTATTGGCGTTTGCCCGATTTTTGTGAATTTCCATGCCGGAATGTCCGCCGCGAAGTCCGTCAACGGAAAGCCGGATACAGGGGCCGTATACCGCTTTTCTGGCAGTATTCAAAGAAAGCGTTGCCTCCGCGCCGCCTGCGCAGGACACGGTAAATATTCCCTCATCCTCGGAATCCAGATTGATCATCCTTCTGCCCTTCAGCATGGATACATCAATGGCATCCGCGCCGAGCATTCCGATTTCTTCATCAACGGTGATGATAATCTCCAGCGGCGGATGGGCAATGGACCGATCCGACACCAGTGCCATTGCAATGGCGACGGCAATCCCATCATCGCCGCCCAGGGTCGTTCCCTTTGCATAGACGCACTCGGCATCATGGCATACATCCAGCCCCTGGGTATCCATGTCAATGGTGC
>CAVIFH010000316.1:0-2909 GCA_963641615.1 bacterium
AGATAGTGGCGATATTCTGTTGGATTGTTGAAAAATTCGTTGGCAACTGCCATTGCTTGCGTCATGACCTCATCTCCTTGCAATGCCTTCCATTTTTCTGACATCGTCAGCTTGTTGGAGAAGTAACACAGCCACTGTTCGGCCTTCGTAAGCGGCTGCCCCGATTTTAACTGCTTGTTTGTTAGACGACATCCTATAGTACCCACCAAACGACACTGAAACTGACCCACCCAAAAGCGGTCAGATTGGGGCGCTAAGGATGGGGAAGATGACATCAAAAAAGAGGAACATTGAAGCTTTCCAACCACACAATGGAGGCTTCAATCCCATGGTCACATGCAACACTGAAGGGCTTATTCGGCACCTGCTGGCCGACAAAAAGCTCTCAATTCGGTGTATCGCGCGCCAAGTTGGTGTATCAAGAAACACGGTTCGCCGCTACGCCCGCAACCAGCACAATCCACAGCCAGCGCGCACCGACGCCGGCGAATTTCTGAGACAGCACGAAGAGGAGGTCACCCAGCGCTACGCCAAGTGCGAGTGCCGTTGTCCGCCGTTGCAGCGCAGCTTGCGGGAGGTGTTCGGACAAGACATTCCTCTGCGCATGCTGCAGCGGTTCTGCCGGCCGATCCGAGAAGAAGTGCGTCGGCAGGAATGCCTTGAAGAGCCGGTCGAACGCTTTGAAACCGCGCCTGGGCAGCATCTGCAGATCGACTTCGGCGAAAAGGATGTGTATCTCAATGGCAAGCTTACACACCTTCACTTTTTCGTCTGCAAACTGGGCTACTCCCGGCGGGTGTTCGGCAAAGCGTACTTCGCAGAGACTCAGGATGCCTGGCTTGACGGGCTGGAATCGGCCTTCGCGTACTTCGGCGGCATCCCGTACTGCATCGTCTGTGACAATGCGTCGAGTCTCGTTCGAGATCACTACGCAGCAGACGAGTCCCAGCGGTTCACCGAACGGTTCTATCACTTTCTTGTTTATTGGAAAATCAAGGGGATAGCCACAAAGGTTCGGCATCCACAGTCCAAGGGCAAGGTTGAGTCCGGCGTCAAGTATCTCAAGGGTAACGCCGTGGTCGGCGTGGACAAACCGACGCTCGAGGCATGGAACGTCTGGTTGGAGACCTGGTGCCGCACGGAATCCGACGACCGCAAGCTCAACACCTTGTTTGAAGGGCCGTACACGCCTCGGGCTCGCTGGTACGTCGAAAAGGCGGCGTTGCGCCCCTTCGATCAGCCTCGGATTGCCAGTGTGTTCTTCGAGCGCCGCAAGGTCACGCGAGAGGGCCTCATCCGCGTAGACAACCGCTATTACCGCGTAAACGACGAGCTGATCGGTCTGGAGGTCGAAATCCAACACGATGAGAGCGAAATCATCGTCCGTCGCGGAGCCAAAGAGCTTGCCAAGCTGAACAAGGCCCGGGACGTATATTCGCCCACGCAGATACCGGCGTCAACCGAGGAGGTTCAACAGACAGCTGTCGATGCGCAGCTTGAAAAGCTCAAAGCCGATCCGCAGTGGCAGGCCCTGCAGGAGAGCCCTGACACGCTCAACCGCGATGGAAAGGCCTATGACGTCAACATCGGCTGGACTTCGGACGAGAAGGAGGACGAGCAATGACTGAGCGCAAGTCACATGTCGAGCTCAAGAAGAAGGCCTCCCGGCTGAAGCTCACCTTCACCCGTGATCATCTCGATGAAATGATCCAGCAGGCCGCAGACGCCAAGATGACGCCATTCGAGGTGCTGGACTTCTTCCTTTCCCGGGAGTGCGAGCAAAGGAACGCCAATCACTACAAGCAGGCGATGCAGGTCGCTCACTTCCCCTGCGTGAAGACGTTGGAGGGCTTTGATTTTTCAAAGCAGCCCAGCATCAATCCCGGGGTAATCCGAGAGCTCGAAAAGCTTGACTGGATCGATGCCGGCGAAAACGTCGCGCTGTTTGGTGCTCCAGGCGTAGGCAAGACACACCTGGCGATCGCTTACGGCCGCCTGGCGGTGGAGCACGGGTACTCCGTGCGCTTTTACTCCGCGGCGAACCTGATGGCCTTGTTGGAAAAGGCTTCGAGAGACGGCACGCTGGACGTCAAGCTCAAAGAGCTGTCGAAGGCCAGCCTTTTGATCGTGGATGAAATCGGCTACCTGCCCTACACCCCGGACGTTGCGCGGCTGTTCTTCCTTCTTGTGGCGAGGCGTTATGAGAAGAAGAGCATCCTGATCACCAGCAATCGCCCGCCGTCCGAGTGGAAGCTGATCTTCGCTGACGCGACAGCGACCACCGCCATCCTTGACCGGCTGTTGCATCACTGCACGGCAATGACGATCCGCGGCGACAGCTACCGCCTGCTGGAGCAAAAGCGCGCCAGCCTGCGCCGCAAGCAAGCAATCGGCGGGGATGCAGCGGCGGCCGACGACAAGACTGAAGCCATCGAAAGTAACGTATCTGATACAAAACACTGATACAGTGTATCAAGCGAAAATTATTATGAACAAAAAAGAAAACCAAGAAATTCCGTTGCGCACCATTGTGCGTGATATGTTGAACAGAGCCGCGGAATCCGGAATCAAGGCACCTACGTTGCGCGGCATCCGAGCCGCTGCCGGGCGTGGTTCTCTGACGTCCATCTCCGGCTTCGTCAAGGAATGGCAGTTGGAACAGCTGCAGAGCAGCGGCAGTCTGCCAGAGGCTTTTACGGAGGACGCTGCCAAGACTATCGTGGACGCCGTTTGGGGCGCTGTGCTTCCGATCATGCAAGAGCGTGCTTCTGCCATCCAGACACAGGCGAATGCCCGCATTGACGTGGAGACGAGCAACGCCGCCAAGATTCGGGAAGCGGCCGCTGAAGCATTGGCGGAGGCCACGGCCAAGGAAGAGGAGCGCGTGAAGGCGCTGGAGCAGGCAGCAC
>CAVIFH010000317.1:0-2884 GCA_963641615.1 bacterium
ACTGAAAAATTGGGGCAAAAGATCCAGCTTTTCGCCGCAGACGAATTGCGCGGTGCTGCCATAGGAAAGCACCGCCGTACGAACTGGTTTCATACGGCGGTGAAGATTATTTCCCAAGCAAGTCGCTGTGCGTTACGGCGCGGGTGAGCGTCAGCACCGGTGCTTCGCCTTCCATGCGGCGGATAATCCGGTTTTGAGAAAATCAAAAAATGGTGTTGTATAATAGCGGGCAAGCTGGTATACTTGCAGGAATCTATGGGAGCATAGATAATAACAGGTCAATTGTTCCGCAAAACTGCGGAATGCTGACTGCAGGAGGAAATATACAATGAAAAATTTCAGAAAAATCGCTGCAATTCTGCTGATTCTTATTTTTATGGCCGGGTGTGCACAGGTGTCGGAATCGAAAGGTGCTGCGGACACGCAGACGGAATCTTCCGCCGAAACCGATGCACCAACGGAAGGGACGCAGGCATTGACCCTTCCGATTTTGGACGAGATAGATGAGATTGTTACGGTTGGGGTTGCCGGTTCTTCTCTGGCAGCGGTGCAGGCGGCAGTGAAGCTGCTGGACTGGGGCCTGAATACCGGCCTTGATACCGCTGAAATCCGGAATGCTGCTGCCGCGTGGCTGGCCGAAAAAAACAATGAGCAGACCGACAGTCTGCAAAAGCTGGAGCTGGTAGACTCTGCGTATCAGCAGCTGCTGACCGATGAGGCACGGGATTTGATGGATTGTGCCGGCTGTGCGGATACGGAGATTACCTGGGGCAGTGAACCGGTGGAGGCAGTCGAGGCCATTATGCAGGCTGCCGGGCTGCGGTGAAAAATTGCGAGCCAACCGGGTAATATAAGGCAGCACTGCAGCATTTGCATGTGCAATCAATTAAAACGGCCCTCGGTGGGAAAACATCCTGCCGAGGGCGTGAAACACTATGTGAACCGCACGCAGAGCGGCCATTATTTGGAATACAGAATCCGAATGGAGTTGAGCAGACACAGCATGGATACGCCTGTGTCGGCAAAGACTGCAATCCACATATTGGCATAGCCAAGCAGGCCGAGGAGCATGACAAGGGCTTTGACAGCGAGGGCAAAATATACATTCTGCCAGCTGATTGCCCTTGTCCTGCGGGCAATCCGAATGGCCTGCGGGATGGCAGACATATCAGAATTCATAAACACGACATCCGCGGCTTCAATGGCGGCGTCTGCACCGGACCCCATGGCGGCGCCCACATCCGCACCTGCGAGGACAGGCGCATCATTGATACCATCGCCTACAAACATGACACTGCCATGGGCCTCGCGAATTTTCTTCAGCTCACTGAGCTTATGCTCCGGCAGGAGACGGGCGTGTACCTCATCAATTCCGGTTTCGGAGGCCACATGTCTGGCATTGTCCTCCGCGTCACCGGTGAGCATGACCGTCCGAAGGCCCTGTGCCTTCAGTTCTCCGACAGCGGATACGGCGTCACTCTTCAGCGTATCGGCAATCAGAATCTGCCCCAAAAGCTTACCATCCCGTGCGATCAGGACCTGCGTACCGAAGGATGTTCCCTCAAAATGCGTCAGGTCAACGCCATTTTCCTCCATCAGCTTACGGTTGCCGCAGAGCACGCGGTGCCCGTCCAGCTCCGCCTGAATGCCCTGTCCGGCAAGCTCCTTCAAATGAACCGGCTTGGGGAGTGTCAACCCCGCTTCCTCTGCGGCGGCGACAATGCTGACGGCGATGGGATGGGTGGAAAATTGCTCACACCCGGCGGCCAGTGTCAAAAGCTGTGCCTCTGTTGCAGCGTCATTTGACGGTATGGTTTTGTGAACCCGGAAATTGCCCTGTGTGATGGTACCTGTTTTATCCATAACCACGGCTTTGACTTTTGCCAATGCCTCAATTGCAATGCCGCCCTTGAACAGAATTCCCTTTTTCGACGCGGCACCGATGCCGGAGAAGAAGGCAAGGGGGACACTCAGCACCAGCGCGCACGGACAGGAGATGACGAGAAAGGTCAGCGCCGTAAATACGGATGCTGTTCCGCTTTCACCATAGAGCACGGTGTCCATCCCTGCGTACTTGGAGGCGTCTACAAAGAAATGCCAGCTCGGTATGATCAGCGGGAGAATCAGCGCGACGGCCAGTGCGGCAAAAACAACGGCGGGGGTATACACCCGCGCAAAACGGGTGATGAATTTATCAATGGCAGGTTTGCTCGCGGCCGCATTCTCTACGGAATTCAGAATCCTCGTAACCATGGATTCCTCCAGCGGCTTTTCAACCCGCATTTTCAGCTGCCCGGATGTGTTCACGCAGCCGGAAATAACATCACTTCCGGTGCCAACCTTCACGGGGACCGGTTCGCCGGTAATGGCGGAGGTATCAATGCGGCTTTCACCCTCAATGATGACACCATCCAGGGGAATGCGGTCACCGGGGCGCACCAGCAGAATGTCGCCGACCTTTGCTTGGGCGGCAGGAATGGTGTGAACTTCCTCTCCCTCAACAATGTTTACCGTTTCCGGACGCAAATCAATGGCTGTCATGATCTGGCTGCGGCTCTTGGCGACAGCGCGATCTTCGAAGTATTCGCCAATACGGTAAAACAGCATGACGCCAACGGCCTCGGGGTACTCCCCAATGGCAAAGGCACCGATTGTCGCAATGGACATCAGGAAATTCTCATCAAATACCTGCCCTTTGCGGATATTTTTCAGCGCATTCCACACGACCTCACCGCCCAGAATCAGGTAAGCCGGGATCAGCACAACCAGCTGCGCAATCAGTGACGCATTTTTCAGATTCAGAATTTCGCCGATGACAAAGAGCACCGCGCCGATCGCGATTCCAAGAAGCTCTTTCTTCTCGGAGGCTTCATCATCCTTTTTT
>CAVIFH010000318.1:0-2880 GCA_963641615.1 bacterium
GAATAATGACTATGCCATGTGGCTGCAGATTGCAGAAAAAATGGTGTTCTACCGTTTCCCGGAGTGTTTGTCAACCGTAGTCAAACGCGAAAATTCTGTGTCCAGCGGCAGCAAACTGAAGCTGATTAAGTGGCACTACCGCCTGTTCCATGACGGGCTGCATAAAAATGCAGCTATTTCTGCTGTGCTTACCGTGAATAACCTGGTTCATGGAGTTATCAAAAAAATCAGGTATCGCGTACGGATTTCAGAGGAGGAGTAAGCATGTCTTTATATGAAAAGTTAATCCGCAGAGATGCTTCTTTGGCATTGGTAGGGCTTGGGTACGTTGGTATGCCAATCGCGGTTGCTTTTGCGGAAAAGGGCTTGCATGTAATTGGCTTTGACTTAAACAAGGAAAAAATCGAACTGTACCGTAGCGGCATTGATCCGACGATGGAAGTCGGGAATGAGCGAATAGCCGCAACGGAAGTCCGCTTTACAGCTGACGAGAATGACTTGAGTGGTGCTCAATTTATCATTATTGCCGTACCTACTCCGGTAAATACGGACCACACACCGGATTTGACACCTGTAATCAGTGCGTCGGAAATTGTTGGCAGACACTTAAATCAGGGATCAATTGTCGTTTATGAGTCTACGGTATATCCCGGCTGCACTGAGGATGTGTGTATTCCAATTTTGGAGCGGGAGTCGGGACTGAAGTGCGGGGCTGATTTTAAGGTCGGTTATTCTCCGGAGCGAATTAACCCAGGCGACAAAGTGCACCGTCTGGAAAACATTCATAAAATTGTATCCGGGTGTGACGCAGAAGCACTGAATGAAATTAAAAATGTGTACGATATTGTTATTGAAGTCGGAACGCATCCGGTTTCAAATCTGAGGACGGCTGAGGCAGTAAAGGTTGTAGAGAACAGCCAGCGGGATATCAATATTGCCTTTATGAATGAGCTCGCAATGGTGTTTGATCGTATGGACATAGACACCAATGAAGTAGTGGATGGAATGAACACCAAATGGAACGCACTTGGCTTCCGCCCGGGGCTTGTGGGGGGACATTGTATCGGAGTTGATCCGTACTATTTTACCTACCAGGCAGAAAAACTTGGCTATCACAGCCAGATCATTTTAAACGGACGCATTGTCAATGATAGTATGGGAGCTTATGTAGCAGATGCTGCCGTCAGACAAATGGTTGCAGCCGGACAGGCACCAAAGAAATCAAAGGTCGTTATCCTTGGCCTGACATTCAAGGAAAACTGCCCGGATACACGAAACAGCAAGGTGAATGACATTATCAGGCAGCTTGGAACATACGGAATTACTCCGATTGTAGTAGATCCTTGGGCAAATGAGCAGGATGCAATGCGCGAATATGGCGTTGTATTGGCGAGTATGGAGGATGTTCACGATGCTGACTGCATTATTGTGGCAGTGGCGCACGATGTCTTTCGAGCAATTGGTCTCGAAGAAATGAAGGGGCTGTTTCGCGCAGTACCGGATAACGAGAAGGTTCTGCTGGATGTCAAGGGACTGTACCGGGTGGAGGAATTAAAAGCCTCCGGTATGCGTTACTGGCGGCTGTAGGCTATGTATTTACAGCGTACATGAAGATATAGAGAAGAGAGGTTAAAGCGGTGCCAAAGTTCGAAATTCTGTGTGTGACCATGCATCAGAGTGATTTCTCAAAAATCAAGGCAATGAATATCCACTCTGATGTAATCTTTTCTAATCAGTGTGACTGTACTGCCTACAAAGAACTGCGGTTTGAAGGCCATACGGCGAAAATGATATCTACGGCCACACGGGGAGTCGGCGTGAACCGAAATTTGGGCTTGCTGTATGCTACTGGGGATGTCTGCCTGTTTGCAGATGATGATGTTACTTACTTTGATGATGCAGAGCAGCGTATAATGGCAGAATTTGATGCACACCCGGATGCGGATATCATTATTTTTCATCTTATTTCCAACGATCCGCAGCGCGTGATTGAACACTATTCCTCAACGAAAAAATGCAGGCGGCCTTTTCGCATGCCTTGGGGCGGAGTGCGCATAGCCTTTCGGCTTCGGGCACAGAGATGTGCAAATCTCTGGTTTTCCACACTGTTTGGGGGAGGGTGTATTTTCCCAAGCGGTGAAGACAGTATATGGTTGGCGGATGCAAAACGGGCGGGCTTGACATTCTACGTATCCAAAGAAACAATTGGCCGAGTCTCCTATGAGACGTCTTCCTGGTTTACCGGCTACGACAGAAGGTTATTTTATGGAAAGGGCGCGATTATTTACGCAACAAAGGGGGTCGGCTATGCACTTTGGAAGTGGTATTACCTTTTCCGTTATGCAAAGAAGGGGGACCTATCTCTTCCCGAAAAAATGAAGTGGATTCAGAAGGGAAAACGCGGCTATCAGGAGTTGCTGAGCTATGAAGAATATTGCAAAAAGTATGGAGAGTAGCGGCACATATCAGGAAAACGGCGCGAATTTGGATATTTTATTTTTAGGGAAACTTTTTCCAAAGGAAGCAGAAACAGAGATTAAGCGCAACATGAAAACGGGAATGCAGGACGCCGCAAATGCCCTGCAGTGGAATCTTATTGATGGATTCGATGCAAATCATTGCGGAACGGTTAGGATCCTGACGCTTCTGCCCATAGACAGTTATCCAAAAGGATACACAAAAGCATATATTCAAGAATCTGTTTTTCAGCATTCTTTACTTTATCGGTCCGATGATACAGTCGTCGGATGTTCAAACTTTACAATTATCAAACAGTTTGAGAATTTTTACCCCTTTCGCAGAAAAGTGCGCGAATGGTGCCTGGATGGTGGAAAGCGCAGAAAGGTGCTTTTTTGCTACACAGCTTCTGCAATGTTTTTG
>CAVIFH010000319.1:0-2872 GCA_963641615.1 bacterium
GCCCAAAAGATGTTTTGCGCTTGGGCCTGCCTTCAGAGAGGTGTAATCCATTGCGGCAGGATCGTAGGGCGCGATCAAGGGGGCCAGCAGAGAGAGAATCAGCATCAGGAGAATAACTATAACGCCGAGCATGGCCATTTTGTTTTTTTCCAGACGCTTCAGAATTTCCACGCTCTGACGCTGTTTTTTTCGCTTTGCGGCAGTGACTGCTGTTTGCGGTGTGCTCATTTCTTTATGCCTCCTTTTTTAGCGGCATAGCTGACATACTGCGCCTTGATTCTGGGGTCCAGGTAAGCGTAGAGAATGTCTACCAGCAGAATGATCGCCGCAGAGAAAACTGCCAGCAACAGCACACACCCGCGGATAACAGGGTAGTCCCGCCCCTGAATGCCGGTAAGCAGGTAGGTACCGATGCCGGGAAAAGAAAATACGGATTCAATCACCACGCTGCCGCTGATGACCATGGCAAGCTGCATGCCAAGGTCACTGACGACGGGAATCAGCGCGTTGGGAAGCATGTGCTTATAAATAACCTTCCGCTCTTCAAGTCCCTTTGCCCGGGCAGTGGTGACGAAATCTGCACGAATGGTTTCCAGTACTGCAGAGCGGGTCTGCCGCGCGATTTGTGCGATTCCGGAGAGGGAACCGGACAAAATCGGCAGAATCCAGCATTTCCAGGAGTCAATTCCAAACGGAGGCAGCCAGCCCAGCTGCACCGAGAAAAGAACCACCAGCATCTGTGCCAGGAAAAACTGGGGAACGGAAATGAAAACCATTGCCGAAACCAGCAGCCCCTGATCCTGGAAGGTGTTGCGGTGTGTTGCTGCCGTAATTCCCAGCGGAATGCCGATGAGAATATTAAGAACGATGGAAATCAGCCCCAGCAAAAGTGTTCTAGGCAGGCGCTGGGCGAATTCTGAAATAACCGGAACCTTATAGGTATAGGAGGTTCCAAAATCCAGATGGAGCAAATTCCATAGATAGTTTCCGAGCTGCGTCAGAAACGGCTTATCAAGGCCCAGGATGGCTCGCATATCTGCAAGATCCTGCGCGGTCGCACCGGTTCCAAGCATGATCTGCGCCGGATCACCGGGGACAAACCACATGATGGTAAAGATCACCACGGCGACGCACACCATAATGACCAGAAGCCACAGCAGGCGCTGCGCTATATATCTCCACATCTATTTGACCTCATTTCCCTTATATGCGGTTGCGGCATCACTCCGGAATGTGAGTGATGCCGCAGTGCATTTTAATTTTACTGTGCTTTGTATGAGCCGCCGCCCAGCAGAGGAATCTGCTTGTCGCCGAAGCAGGCGTAGGTCATATCCGCGGGAACAATATCAAACGTTGTGCTGTTGTAAAGTCCCATGCCGTAGGCGTTCTCAACGCAGTGATCCCACCATGCCTGCATGTTTTCAGCGGTATGGCCTTCCTCAGTCTGGATGAGATTCAGCAGATCTTCCCACTCCTGGTCAACAATGAAGTTTGTGGTCTGGGTTCCGTCCATGTTGGCGTAGCTGTACTGGTGCAGCCAGACAGTTGCCATCTCAGAGCCGGCCATCATGCCCATATCCAGGTCCCATGTGGCGGCGTCGGCCTGTGTTGCCCGGTAGGATGAGAAGTCAAGCTGCTTGAGCTCACAGTTGATGCCGGCGGCATTCAGCTGGGCAGCTACAATTTCCGCGGCGGTATTGCCGGAGGTTGTCACCAGTGTAACGGTTTCACCATTGTAGCCGGCTGCATTCAGATAGCTCTTCACGGTGTCCGCATCCACACCGGTGCGGTTATTGTAATTCGGTGTGCTGTCGTAATCGACCCAAGAGGCATCGTAGAATCCATTATAGTAGGAAACATAGCCGTTGACGCGCTTCTGCGTGCCGCCCAAGGCGGTAATCAGGCCGTCCTGATCAATGGCGTTCATGATGGCAAGGCGCATGTTCAGGTTATTGCAGATGCTGCTTGCAGAGCAGTTGGGGACAAGATAATATACGAATTTGGCCGTATATGCGTAAACATTAAACTGATCACCGAATTTGCCGCTGTCGGAGAAATCGACGGTACTGGAGGCATCCATGTCGTTGACATAGTCCACTTCACCGGTTTTCAGCGCAACAATGCGCTGGGCTGCCTCGTCAATGAACTTATATACGATGGTGTCAACATTGGCCTGCTGCTCCTGACGGAGGGTCATGCCTGCCTTCAGCTGCCAGTAATCCTCGTTGCGCACGAGCGTCAGCTGAGATCCGGAGACATAATCCGTCTGCTTATAGGGGCCGGTGCCGATCATTTCGGTAACCAGACCGGAGGGACTCGCTTTGTGAGTTGCCTCGCTGACAATGAAGCAGCGGCACAGAATATTCAGCATTTCGCCGACGCCGTTCTGCTCCTCAGAGAAGGTAAACACGACGGTGGTGTCGTCAGCCGCTTCAACGCTGATGAGATCCTGCCAGCCGGAGGTGGTTTCGTTTTCGTACTGGTACATGTAGGAATAGGCAACATCTGAGGCAGTTACATGGTTGCCATTATGGTCATAGATGCAGTCATAGATTTTAACGGTATAGGTGCTGCTCCCCGGTTCGTGGTCGCAGCCTGCCATATAGCTGCCTTCGTAGGTGGCATCCGCAAGAAGGGGATACATATCGCCGTTGGCGTCGCATTCATAGAGCATTTCATAAACTTCGTAATTGCCCGGAGTGTCGTTGTTGGTGCCCCAGCTGGTAAGGCTGGTTACGGTTTTGTAGGCAATTGAGATGCTGGAGCGGCGGAAAGTATTGTCAATGCTTTCCGTGCTTTCCAGCGAATCCTGAGCGGCGTCCTTTTCGCCAAGCGCGCAGGCGGAGGCGGCGAGGCTCAGAAGCATTGCCAG
>CAVIFH010000320.1:0-2868 GCA_963641615.1 bacterium
AGGATATACCGTGACGATTGGGAAAACACCGGATGGTGAAGTCGATTTTGTGGCGCAAAAGCAGAATGATCGGTTGTATGTGCAGGTCACACAGGAGATCAAATCCGAAAAGACAGAAAAGCGCGAATACGAACGTCTGCTGGAAATTCGGGATAACTATCCGAAATATGTTTTGAGAACCGATGAATTTGCCGGAGGCAATTACCAGGGAATTAAGAGTATGCACATTGCAGATTTTCTGTTGAGTACAGAATATTAACGATGAGGGCGGCGGTGCGCCGCCCTTTTTACATAGCCAGGTTTCTGATTGAAATTGGAGACCTGGCTATTTTTCTGCCCTTTCGCAGGTGCACATGCGGAGAGGCATAACCATTAACCGGCCCCAAAGGGGCACATCATTCAACAGCCCGAAACGGGCGTAAGTACTAGGAGGTACAACACTATGGCATTTTTTAATTCAGCAGTAACCGTTCTTCAGACTCTCGTGATCGCACTGGGCGCAGGCCTTGGTATCTGGGGCGCCATCAACCTTCTGGAGGGTTATGGCAACGACAATCCGGGCGCGAAGAGCCAGGGAATGAAGCAGCTTATGGCGGGCGGCGGAGTTGCCCTCATCGGCACTACTCTCGTTCCGCTGCTCTCCGGACTCTTCGGTTAAGGAAGGAGCGTTAATCAGTGGACAGTGTACTCGATCAGATTGGTGAATGGTTAAAGGGACTGCTTGTCTCCGGCGTCATGAATCAGCTGACGGGACTGTTCGATTCGGTAAACACGCAGGTTGGCGACATTGCAACTCAGGTGGGGACGACCCCGGCGAGCTTTTCGCCGGGTGTCTTCTCCATGATTCAGAATGTTTCCGAATCGGTGATTATCCCGATAGCGGGCATGATTCTAACATTCATTGCCTGCTATGAGCTGATTCAGATGATCATTGACCACAACAACCTTGCCAACTTTGAAACATGGATCTTCTTCAAATGGGTCTTCAAGACCTTTGTCGCCGTAACACTTATCAGCAACACCTTCAACATTGTGATGGCCGTCTTTGATGTATCACAGCATGTCATCAACAGTGCAGGCGGGCTCATCACCGGAAGTACGGCAGTAGATGCTGCCGCCCTGGAGACCATGCAGGAAACATTGGAGGCCATGGAAATCGGGCCGCTTTTCGGTCTGTTCCTGCAGTGCACAGTGGTTCAGTTCACCATCCGGGCGCTCAGCGTGGTGATCTTCGTCATTGTCTACGGACGAATGATCGAGATCTACCTGATGACCAGCCTGGCGCCGATCCCCTTCTCCACCTTCGGCAATCGAGAACAGAGCATGGTAGGACAAAATTATCTGCGTTCCCTGTTTGCCCTGGGATTTCAGGGATTTCTCATCATGATCTGCGTCGGCATCTATGCCGTCCTGATCCAGAGCATCTCTGTTTCGGATGACATCATCGGATCCATCTGGGGCATCCTCGGCTATACCGTGCTTCTGTGCTTCACATTATTCAAGACCGGTGCACTGGCCAAGGGAGTGTTCTCAGCGCACTAAAAAGGAGGTTCTGTCAACGTGGCAGCATATATTCCCGTCCCTCGTGATCTTACAAGGGTCAAATCGAAAATTTTATTCAATCTGACAAAACGTCAGCTTCTCTGCTTTGGGGCGGGTGCACTTATCGGTGTCCCGTCTTTCTTTTTGCTCAAGTCCGGCGGAAATGTCAGCCTGGCCGCCATTTGCATGATGCTCATCATGCTCCCCTTCTTCTTTCTCGGAATGTATGAGCGGGACGGACAGCCGCTGGAGAAAATCGCGAAGCAGTTCATTCAGGCCAAATTTATAAGGCCCAGTATTCGTCCTTATCAGACGAACAATTACTATGCCGTCCTGATCCGTCAGGCACAGGCAGAAACGGAGGTAGAAAACATTGTTTACGGTAAAAAGTCTGTTTCGGAAAGCAGAAAAAAGAGACCTGAACATGCCGAAGGACCTGACGAAAACGCAGGAAAGGCAGATTCAGGAAATCATTGATCGTGCCAGGCGTGATGACGGCATTCCCCGCACTGCACAGCAGTCGATCCCGTTTCAGCGCATGTTTCCGGATGGGATCTGCCGCGTAAGCGACAGCTATTACACCAAGACCATTCAGTATCAGGATATCAACTATCAGCTGGCACAGCAGGAGGACAAGACCGCTATTTTCGAAGAATGGTGCTCCTTCCTGAACTTTTTTGACAGCTCCATTCACTTCGAGCTGTCCTTTATGAACATGGCGACGGATGCAGAGGTCTTTGAGAAGAATATCCGCATTCCCTATCGCAATGACAGCTTCAACCATGTACGCAGTGAGTACAGCCAGATGCTGCGGACACAGCTTGCCCAGGGCAACAACGGTCTGACAAAGACCAAATATATCACCTTCGGCATTGAAGCCGAGTCCATGCGTGAGGCAAAGCCGAGACTGGAGCATGTGCAGACCAACCTGATGAACAACTTCAAACGTCTCGGCGTAACAGCAAGAGTCCTGAATGGTCGAGACCGTCTGCAGCTTATGCATGCCATGTTCCACATGGGCGACCATGATCATTTTCATTTTGACTGGAGCTGGCTGGCGGGCTCCGGACTGTCCGTAAAGGATTTCATTGCGCCCACATCCTTTTCGTTTCCTGGCGGAAGGACATTTACCATGGGAAGTTTGTACGGAGCCATGAGCTGCCTGCAGATCACGGCATCAGATCTTTCGGATCAGCTGCTGAAGGATTTCCTGGATATAGAATCCAGCGAGATCGTCACCATGCACATTCAGTCGGTGGATCAGACCTCGGCCATGGCTGATGCGAAGCGCCGGAAGGCAGAAATCGAATATCGGCAGGAGCTGGG
>CAVIFH010000321.1:0-2868 GCA_963641615.1 bacterium
CTGGTATGCTTCGTCGTGATGATCTACCCACAAAAGCAAATACACGCCGGTTTCCTGCTGACGGACGACAATTCCCCGATATGTATCATCAATCCGGACAGAATAAATTTTCTGATCCACACCTGAATTTATTTTTTCGTAGTTGATTCCGGGAGACGTAGGATTATTACGGAATTTATTCACGAATTCCGTAACTTTCCCTTGAATCTGACGCGGCAGCTTTGCAAACGCTGTCAGAAAATCAGAGGATATTGCCACTTTTGCTGTGTCTGTCATTTGCCATCACCTCCAAATTGTTTAGCGATGTCTGCATCTGCAGCATCAAACAGAGATAAAATCTTCCACCCAAGCGTCTCGACTTTTTCACGGTCGGCCAGCTGCTCTTCCGTCATAAAGCCGATTTTATTGCTCGGCCATGCGATTTCTACCGTTGCAATTACCTCGCCGTTTTCGCCCTCAATTTCATAGCCGATATCATTTTCATCCGGCGCAGGAACTCCGACATTGCTCGCAGTCTCAGCAAACGATTTTGCCTCTTCATCGAACAGCAGACTCTTAATTTCATTCCAATCATCGCTTGCCGCGGGTTCCGCCGGGGTCTCGGCGATGCCGATTGTTACGGGCAAAGCAAGATAATCCATGCGATGGAGTCCCACAGAGGAAACCGCCATGAATTTTTCGGCAAACTGCATTACATTGAAGAAGCGCCAGAATCCATTCCACTCCTGCTCATACTTGCCCGTTCGGTTATCCGGCTCGTCTTTCAGAATGGCGCACACGCTGACGGCTTTGCTTGCTTTGCGCTCGGAGGCAGAAACGACGGCATGAATCGTGAGATGCGAGTTTGAGCTTCTCGGCACCCAGTTTCCGAACAATGTTCCGGGGAATACATATTCCGTGTCAGTAAAATGTGTCTGCTCATTCACTGCATCGACTAAGTTTTTACAAATATTATACTCCGACTCATTCCTCATTCTTGTCGGATCAAGCAAAGAGAGACCGTAGGCATGGGCATGTGCGCGGAATACAGCTTCCGCATCAGGCCGCTTCAGGTATTCCAACAGCAGGTCGAAGGAAGTAAGCTTTGCCGGGCTGATTGCTTCGGCATGAGATTGCTTGATCGTATTTTGATACACTATCTTGCCGCTGGGCATTGTCTCCGGCGCAAGGGTTTCGGTGAAATAGTCACCCTGCTGAGCAAAAACATTCTGAACATCTTTGAAACTTAGAGCCCAGACATGGAAGCTCCCGCTGCGCCGAATCGCTTCACGCTTTATCGTGTCATCGGCAACGATGTCCTTGTGGTAGAGGAATCCATCCGTAAATACCGCAACAGGTTTATGCGTTCCGTTTGAAACAGGCCAGAACACAAAGTCCGGCTTGCATGTGACAGAAACACCGCTGCTTGCGTCCAAAGTTACCTGCGGTTCGATTTCCCATGCTGTATCGGCAAACTTCAGATAGTAACTGTGTTTTCCTTCCCGCAGGATATCCTTGACATTGTCTGCGCCCGCTTTCTGCCGAATGGTCTCCATGAAACGCTGCTCCAGTTCACTGTCGAACAGGGGATTTACGGGGATATCATTGATTTTGCTGATTTTTTCAATATGATCTTTTCCGGAAAGAATCGACTTCAAAAGCCGAATCGCCGTTGAACGGGAAATATTTCCTATCTGCTGACTCTGCCGATAGGCGTACAGGCAGTGATAGCATCCGTCCTTCTGCGGGTCATCTTTGCAGGAGCAGTTTTCCATCACATGGAGCGCTTTCTCGAAAATTTCGACCAAAGCGTTCTTTTCATGCATCTGCTGCTTCAGATAACCGGTGCCGCCGGGGACCGAGTCGTAGATCACCAGGTACTGTTTTCTGTAATCGGCATCGGGAACCGGAACCTCGCTTACCGTAGCTCTGAGATGGTCAACGTTTCCGAAGTATTCTTTCATGCCGAGCATAAATGCAGCGACGAAGGACTCCAGTTTCACATTTGTAGAGTCCATTGTGGTCGCAGGGACAAGAAGTCGTAGGATTTCCGTTGTGAATTCACGATAGAGGAACAGGCATTCCTCATACGCATCCGCCTGCGAAAGCATCGGCATCTTCTTTGTCTTGCAGGCATAGCTATGGTTCGGCTTTCCGGCATCCGTTTGAATTTTCCCGCAATACTTGCATATCTTGAACCCTTTGCGGACATCCTCAACACCTGAAACCGAAAGCTTTTCACCGGTCATATCGCTCTCGCCGAAGTTGATTTCGCGAAGCGTTGCCTTGCGTACAAACTCATATCCGAAGGGGAACTCCTCGTTGTCCATCCGGTATGCGCCGGAAATATCGTGATCCTCGTCTACATCAACAAGAAGCTGCTTGCAGTAAAACACGTTTGTACGGTCTTCGCTTTCATCACTGATCAGGCTCTTGGTATAATCCATGTTGGAGTACACCATCTGCACCTTCAGCATAGAACGGACCTGACCTGCATCGGCCCAAGCAGGGCTTCCGCATTGCGGGCAGGCGGCAGTGCTCTTCCCGGTTTCCTCAATTTGCGCATGAGAGCAATTCGGGCAGAGCCGCCATCTTGCTGTCTGCGCCGTCGTCAAATCCACCTGATCAATCGTCAATTTGCGGCCATCTGCATAAAAGCTGTTATTGGGCGCAAATTCGCTGATGGCCGAAGATGCGCTGCGGCTATACTCGTAAACCATCTTCTCATATTTTTTCTTTTGCGCGGGCGCTTCCTGATCTTCCTTGCGATACAAGACGGCACGCAGAATAATTCCCGCTTCCGGGAATGCGTAATTTGGCAGCAAGCCCTCATCAGAAAGGAAGTTGAAGATGTTCTTTCTGCCAAGCGCCCTAAGAACGTCCAGAAGC
>CAVIFH010000322.1:0-2862 GCA_963641615.1 bacterium
CCACAAGTCCATCCGGCAGGTACTGCTGCCGCACCCAGTGATTCGGGAAATCATGGGGATAGAGATACCCCTGCTCCCGCTCCATGGTGAAGCTGTCCGCATGTACATTCTGCAAATGCCGGGGAAAATCGCCCCCCAGTCCCTTGCGAACATCCTCTATGGCCGCATCCAGCGCCAGATGAGCGGAATTGGATTTTGGAGACGTGGCCATCAGCACTGCCGCATCCCCGAGGGGAATCCTCGCCTCCGGCATGCCGAGCATAAGGGCCATATCCACGCAGGATTTCACAATCGGCATGATCTGCGGATAGGCAAGACCCACATCCTCCGCCGCGATCACCATAAGCCGGCGGCAGGCGGACTGCATCTGCCCTGCCTCCAGCAGCCGGGCCAGGTAATGGCAGGCCGCATCCGGGTCGGAGCCGCGAATGGACTTCTGCAGAGCAGAGAGCAGATCGTAATAATTATCTCCGTCGCGGTCGGCACGCATGGCACTTTTCTGGGTAACGGACTTGGCGTCCGCCAGAGAGAGCACAAGCTGGTCCCCCTCCGGGACCCCTGCGGAAAACAGTACCTCCACCGCGTTCATTGCCTTGCGAAGGTCACCGCCGCATGCCCCCGCAATATACTCCAGCGCGCCGTCCTCCGGCTGCGCATGCAGGGCGGTTCGCTCCTGCATATATTCCACCGCACGCTTTACCGCCTGCAGTGCCGCGGAAGTGGAAATCTGCTTGAATTCAAAGACGGTAGATCGGCTCAGGATGGCATTGAATACATAAAAATAGGGATTCTCCGTCGTAGAGGCAATCAGCGTGATCTTCCCGTTTTCGATATACTCCAGCAGGGACTGCTGCTGTTTCTTATTGAAGGACTGAATTTCGTCCAGATACAGCAGCACACCGTTTGGCGCCATAAACGTATCCAGTTGGGATACAATCTCCTTGATATCCGATGTGGAAGCGGTGGTGGCATTCAGCTTGAAAAGTGTGCGATTCGTCTGCTTTGCGATGATATTCGCAACGGTTGTCTTGCCCGTTCCGCTCGGCCCGTAAAAAACCATATTGGGGATCTTCTGAGACTCTATCAGACGCCGCAAAATCGCGCCCTTCCCCAAAATATGTTCCTGACCATATACCTCATCAAGTGTTTGCGGCCGCAGTAGGTCCGCCAGCGGCTGGTACACGTCAATTCCTCCTTTTTTGATGCACTGCAGCATGTGACATCACATGCATATTAAAATTCAGGCTGCCTTTGGCCTGCGTAAAACAGGAAACGGGCATTCATATGGTGAATGCCCGAATAATGCTATTCATTTCCCGTAAATCCCTGACAGTCCATCAGCTCCAGCACCCGCTGCCCTCTCTGGGTAAGCGCCATGCTCCCATGAACCGGATAGCCGGTGTAGCGCTCCATGGAAGCGCCCTTCAGGGGCAGGTCATAATCTACCGATATCAGGCTCTTTTTCTCAAGGCACTGAATGATAAGGCTCACCTCAGGGAGATCCGCCGTCTCTGGCTCCAGGCACACGGGGACACTCTCTCCCGCTTTACGGGCCACCGGAAGAAAAGCCACACTGCCAAGCAGCCGGAGAAACGCAGCTTCCGGCTCCGTCAGTTCCAGTGAACCTCTGCAGCCGCCGCAGTTTGCGCAGTCACCGCAGGCGCTCATATGGCTCCCTCTTCGTGCAGCGCAATATGCTGCTTGATCTTTTCAAAGGACTCATCGCTGATGTCATGCTCAATCTTGCAGGCATCCTCTACAGCGATTTCCTCCGGTACCCCCAGGCCAATCAGAACCTTTGAAAGCACCGTATGGCGCTCGTATATTTTTTCGGCGATTTCCCGTCCGGTCTGTGTCAGCTGCAGCGCGCCGTCCTTTTCCACTGTGACAAATCCGCCCTTGCGCAATATTCCCATTGCTCTGGATACACTGGGCTTTGAATAGCCCAGATACTCCCCCACATCAATGGAACGAACATATCCGCTCTTATTTCCAAGGACTAATATTGCCTCCAGGTACATTTCACCGGACTCATGGACACTCATCTTGATACACTCCGTTTTCTGAAAAGGGATTCCTCCCCCACACTTTCTGACTACATTTTATAGCATAGTTTTGTTTAAAATGCAAGAGATTCAGAAAAAAACATTGTGCAATTTACAACATATTTCCCCGCAGCCGTTATTTTTTGGAGGCCAGTGCCATTGTGGGAATGTCCCCCACGCCGTCCAGAACAATGCTCGGGCGGTATGCGTAGGTCTTCAGCGTATCCCGTGTAGAGACGCCGGAGAGTACCAGCACGGTAGACATGCCGCTCTCCATGCCGGAAATCACATCGGTATCCATTCTGTCGCCCACCATCACCGCCTCGGCGCTGTGGCAGCCCAGCAGCTTCAGGCCTGTGCGCATCATCAGGGGGTTGGGCTTTCCGCAGAAATAGGCCTGTGTTCCGGTGGCCATTTCGATTGGCGCAATCAGTGCGCGGCATGCGGGCGCGATTCCATTCTCAATTGGGCCGGAAACATCGGAGTTGGCTCCGATCAGCTTGGCGCCGTGCATTACCAGGTTGGTCGCCTTTGTAAGGGTATCCAGGGAATAGGACCGTCCCTCCCCCACAACCACGTAATCCGGGTTGACATCATTCATCGTAATTCCGGCATCATAGAGCGCATTGAGCAAGCCTGCTTCGCCGATGGCAAATACGGAGCATCCCGGCGCCTGGTCCTTCAAGAAAGCTGCCGTGGCCAGGGCACTGGTATAGAAGTGCTCCTCCGGCACATCCAGCCCCATGCGCGTAAGCTTCTGATTCAGTTCCCGGGGCGTATAGCCGCTGTTGTTCGTCAGAAACAGATACTCTTTCTT
>CAVIFH010000323.1:0-2855 GCA_963641615.1 bacterium
TTTGGGAGAAAATCAATTATATTGGGAGAAAGACCGGAAATTCACAGATTTTATCAGGAAGCAACGCCCCTTTAGGGTCGGTTTTGTTTCTTAGCCTTGCGTCTCGATATAATGCTCGATTACAGTCTGTGATACTGTGCCGACTGACGCTGCAAAATAGCCGTCTGACCATAAGGTATGCTCTTTCCAATAATTCTTACGCAAAAGCGTTTTGTGATGCTTCCATGCTTGGTACGTACTACCCTGCTTAAGTATGATTTCCAAAGACCATTTGCACGTCATGTATGTACCCGGTGTTCCGGACAAAAAGCATGATTGTATATTGTCAAGAAGTTTTCCCTGAAATTGTCATGAAAATTCCCTGTTTTTGGAAAGGGAATTCCCTGTTTTTGTCAGGACGCGATCTCATCGGTTTGCGGCGCTGTTTGCCGCATCAGGGCGTGCTGCATACGGTAGCTCTGCCCCTCAAACAGTAACAAATGACCATGATGTACAAGTCTGTCGATCATAGCCGCTGCCATTTGCTGATCTGTGAAAATGCCTCCCCATTTCGAAAATTCCAGATTCGTTGTCAGAATCAGACTTTTGCTCTCGTAGCTGTCGGATATGACCTGAAAGAGCAATTCTGAACCATCTCGGTCAACCGGGACATATCCCCACTCATCCAGGATCAACAGATCCTGTTGATTCAAGGCAGACCTGAGCCGCTCCAGTGTGCCGTTTTTCCGTGCCTCCGCCAGCTTAAGTACCAATTCCGTAACAGTGTAAAAACGAACCTTGTATCCCTTCTGGCATGCCACGACGCCTGCTGCAATGGCCATGTGCGTCTTTCCGACGCCTACCGGACCATACAGCACGAGGTTCTGCTTTTCCTGTACAAATGTGACATTCATTAGTTCCTCACGTGATAATGCCGGCGGCAGCCGTACAGAATTGTACTCATACCCGTCAAAGGTTTTGTACACAGGAAACCGAGCACGCTTTATCAGCCGCTGGATATGATTCAAGTCCCGCTTTTCGATTTCTAGCTTCAATGCATCCCGCAGATACTCGATCTGCTTCGGTGTACCTTCGGCTTGGCACATATCCGGAATAGCCGCTGTGAAGAACAGCTTCTTGCAGTACGCGGTGATTTCATCAGTCAAGTTCGATTGTTCCTTTGCTGTCATCATGATGCGGCACCTTCTTTCTGTTTCGGCAAAAATGCGTCATCATATATATTGAGTGACGGACCGCTCTCCGGCGGAGTATCAATTCCGTAAGTCGCAATGCGCTGGGCGAGGATCCTGGCGTCTGATTCGTTAATGCTGCCGTTTCTGAGAGACTGATTCATGGCTTCAAGCGCAATGGGATAGCCGAATTCGTCATTGAGGCTGCTCATTAGCTGCAGATTGGATTTGAGATTCTGTCGCTCCAATCCGTCCAGATATTCACGAAGTGGATCCGATACCTCTGTACGAATGCCACTGTTCTGCCAGCCGCCGACATTTCGCGACAGCACATGCAGCGTAGTGCTGTAATCGACCAGATCGGTTCTGTCGCTGCCATACTGGCGTTGATGCCGGACAACCAGCTTCGCGTTTTCATCCAGGACTTCGATATAATGAGCACGTATACCAATGAAGACTTTCTGATTGTGGTATTCCGGGCGCGTCGAATAGTAGTGCTTGCCGTCAATACAAACCTTGCCGTAGCCATCGGCTTTAAACCAGTCATACCGGCAAACATTGAACGACTTCGCCGGCAGCGCAATGAAATGCTGACGATCCGTCTCAAAGAGCTCCGCAATAGGCACCTGCTTCTTGTAATGTAATTCGCTTGCCTTTTTCTCGTGCATTTTCAGCAAGTCTTTGTTGAATTCGATAACATTATCATAGTGCGGTTCGGGCACAAACAGGTTTCGTCTGGTGTTGCCAACCTTGTTTTCGACATTTCCCTTTTCCCATCCGGACTCAGGGTTACAAAAGCGTACCAAGAACCGATAATGGGCACGAAATCGTTTGAAGAGATCAGTTTCCGTAACTTTGTCATGCACACGATGCCCGACGCCGGTAGCATTGTCAAAAATCAGCATTGGCGGCACGCCTCCGATGTACTCGAAAATGTCTTTGAGCCCTTGGCATACGCATTCAGCAGTTTCTCCGCCAAAAATCTGCGTGTAGCTGTCGTTACTGTATGGAAACGATACAACCAGAAACTTGCGGCGGACGCAAATGCCTCTTTCATAGAAATCACTCTCTCCGAAATCCACCTGTGCATAGCCCGGATCCCAAACCAGTTCCTGCGAGGCCTTGGTCTTGGTTCGGCCATCCACCTGTTGTTTCTTCATGTAGCGCTGAACCGTTTCGTAGCTTCCCGTGTACCCGCATTCTTCTCTTAAACGATCATAAACGCGTTGAGCGGTATGACGTTGCTTGAACCAGCGCTGCTGGTCTTCAGTCAACCATTTCCGGATTGTTGCTTTATATGGATCAAGAATCGATGGCTTTTCAGCAACAGCCGCCGGTCCTTCTGAGAAATCCTCCTGGTTCAGATATTTCCTGATGGTCTTCGGATCGTTTCCGGTTTGTTCATGAATTTCGCTGATCTTGTAACCACAACTGTATAAATCTCTGATATTATTGATGCTGGACATGTTAAGCATCTTCCTTTCCTCCTTTGCCTGTTGGTGGTGCTTCAGACAAAGGATAATTGTGACGGGACGTTGTTTCAACGTGTCCTTTCCAATTTCAGGGAATTTCCCTTCCAATTTTAGGGAATTTTGTTTCCAATTTCCGGTACTTTTACTTTACAACATACAGTGGATAAGCGCTTTCATTGCTTTGGCTGTCAGGCTGATGGCGATGTGATCGACT
>CAVIFH010000324.1:0-2850 GCA_963641615.1 bacterium
CGATATTTATGAATACGTTCATGCAGAGGGAAAGATCCCACAGACCAGCGCTGTAAATGTCGCGGACTACATGGAAGAATTTCACCGCTGGACGAAGCAGGGCTGCTGTGTTGTCCATTTCTGCATCAGCAGTGACTTTTCCAGCACGTATCAAAATACCAAATGCAGCTCGGAAGCTGTCCAAGCGGTACGTGATAAGGTACTGGAAATTGCACCGGATTTTGAGGAGATATTAGAAACTACCGCCGGAGCAACGATCACCTCCCATTGCGGGCCAAATACATTGGGCATTTTGTTTGTGAGAAAGGATTAGTGTGACCGAAGCCGTCATGTGTGGATGTGACGATTGACGGCTTGGCATACCGGATTCAAACAGAAGCAACCTGCCCGGTGCTTGGAGCTGCGGCGGGTGATAACCACCCGCCGCAGTATTTTACAGGAGGTTATCTATGAGCGAAAACTGTGCAAAAGTGATTCGCATCATTACGCTGCCGCAGGTTCTGGTATTTTTCCTGATCCTGCTTTTAGGCGATCAGATTCCGCCGTGGCATCATGAAATGGCCATCGTACTACTCTGCGTTGTTCCATTGATTTCCTATTTGTATTGGCGCATTTCACCCGAACTGCGTGAACAAGGGCGCAAATCGCAAAGAAAACTTGCCATCATTTTTTCTGTAATTGGATATGTCCTTGGTACAGTATATTGCATCGCATTTGGAGGCAGTAAGACGGAACTGTTTATGTATCTGTGCTATGTGATCTGCGGAATCTTGATTGCGTTGTCCTCTTATGTTTTTCACATAAGGAGCAGCGGTCACGCCGCAGGCGTAGTTGGCCCGGTCATGATCCTGTCTCTGCGGGTAAGCCCGTGGTATCTTTTCGGGCTGCTGCTGATGATACCTGTCGGGATCAGTTCGGTCAAGCTGGGACGCCATTCACCCAAAGAGCTTCTTTTGGGAAGCTGCTACCCGGTTATCGCAACATTGATTCTTCAGCTCTTTTTAAGAGGATAGCGCTTATGACCGTCTATATTTGGATCGTCGCCATCAGTGTGGCGATGACGATCGGAACATTTTTTCATCACGCTTTGCTGCGGAACTGGTACGACGTCTTTCTGTCGTTACCAATCGGGCTTGGGTGGTTTCTGGCAGCGACGGCGCTATATTTTCTGCTGCTGTACCTGATCTCTCTGACGGTAGACAAATCCAAGCCTGTCCGAAAAAAAGAGCCGTTTTTCCGCTGGCTGCTGAATCAGACGGTATGGCTGATTCTGCATTTGGGACGGGTCGAGATTCAATGCACCGGGCTTGAGAAGCTGGAGGGTTTGCCTCCGTTTCTGCTGGTAGCCAATCACCGCTCCAACTTTGACCCGTTCATTGCCATCGCCACCTGTCCGCAGGCGGATTTAGCCTACATTGCAAAGCCGGAGATTTTTGATATTCCCATCACTGGACGCATCGTACATAAGTGTTTTTTCCTGCCTATCAACAGAACCGATAACCGCGAAGCGCTGGGAACTATCAAATATGCTGCCAAGCTGCTGCAGCGGGGCATCGTGTCCTTCGGTATTTACCCTGAGGGGACTCGCAGCAAAACGGGAGAACTGTTGCCATTTCGCAATGGTGCGTTCCAAATTGCAAAACGTGCAGGTGCGCCTATCGTAATTGCAAAAACGACCGGCACCGAGTTGATCGCGCATCGCTTTGCTCGAAAACGCACAATAGTCCGGTTTGATGTATTGGACGTGCTGGAGGGTGCCGCTGTTTCCAAACTGCCTACGCGAGAGATTGGCGATTACGCTCGAAGTCTGATGCTGGGTGACATACAAACAACGCCAACAGAGAAAGAGACAAACCTATGATAACATACCATGTTTTATACAATCCCCATGCAGGGAATGGGCGCGGCAAGGAAGCCGCCTACCGGCTGGCCACGTTATTGCCCGATGACAAAATTTTGTTCCAAGATATTACGGAAATCGACGATTACGGTGGATTTTTTGACTCGCTCCCTCACGATGACCGTGTGGTGATCGCGGGCGGCGACGGGACGTTGAACCGCTTTATCAACGATACTGCGCCGCTTATCATCGAACGGAACATCTATTACTTTGCTACCGGCAGTGGAAATGATTTTCTCACCGACATTGGAGGAAAAGCAGGTGACACACCTCGCCCCATTAACCAGTACCTTCAAAAGCTGCCGTCGGTGTATGTGAACGGCACACGCCGTTATTTCCTCAACGGCATCGGCTATGGCATTGACGGTTACTGCTGTCTGGAAGGCGACCGCCAGCGGGAGCGCTCTACAAAGCCGGTCAATTATACATCCATCGCCATAAAAGGCCTGCTGTTCCACTATAAACCCACCTCCGCCGTTGTCACGGTGGATGGCGTAAAGCACACATATAAACACGTCTGGCTGGCTCCGACCATGAACGGGCGTTACTACGGCGGCGGTATGATCCCAACACCGCAGCAGGATCGTCTCGCGCAGCCGAAGCAGCTATCCGTCATGGTGTTCCGCAGTCCCGGTAAACTGAGAGCCTTGGCCGTCTTTCCCTCTATTTTCAAAGGAGAGCATATCAAGCATACGGATGTGGTGGAAGTTCTGACCGGTCAGGAGATCACGGTGCAGTTTGACCGTCCTGCCCCACTTCAGATCGACGGAGAAACAATTCCCGATGTAACTACATATCGCGCGTCGGCCTGCGCGGAGGTGCTGGCAGAAAGGTAACAGAAATGCAAAAGGTAAAGCTAAGTATACAATCTGAACAGGCGCGCTGGCGTGTGTGGTTTTGGACAGTATGCGAGCTGTTTGTGCTGTACTCCATGCTGCGCTCTCTGCATT
>CAVIFH010000325.1:0-2844 GCA_963641615.1 bacterium
TTCAGCTTCTTATCCATCCTCATAGCTCCAGCCCCTTGTCTTTGTTGCGTACCTTGTCCTTCTTGGCGACCTTCTCCAGCGGATTGATCTGGCGCAGCCTCTGAATGACGGAAGGACGTTCCTTCTTTTTGGCGGTCACGGCAGAATACTCACGAAATGCCGCATTCAGCGCATCACCGTCTCTCGCCTTGAAAAAGACCAGGTACTTGGAAATTGCCTCGGTGGTATCCCGTTTCACGGCATAGTCGATGCCGTACTTGCGAGCCACACGGTCAAAATCCTTGATGTTCTTGTCGTTGATCTCGATATTCTGAACGCCCTGGTTCTGACCGACCAGCTCCTTTACGGACTGCTTGCCCTTTGGCGTTACCGCCTTGACCTGCGCCTTTTTCGCCTTTGATTTGCTGTGGCTGTTCAAAAGCTGGCGGATTGCCCACTTGAGCGTGCGCCCCGTCAGCTTCGCGCCGGAGATCGTCAATGTAACTGTTCTGTTCTCAACCTCCTCCTGCAAGAGTCATCACCTCCGTTCCTTGCGTGATAATTGGCATCACAGCTCCATGCCGGGAGATTTCTTTTCCGACTTTGCTTTTGCGGCAGTCGGCTCGACGGGAATCGCCATGATGCTGCGTCCCATCTTGAGGAAGGTCTCCGGCTTTTTGAATTTGTCCTCGTATTTCTTGCGGAACTCCTTCGGCAGAGAAGAAAAGCTCTCTCCCTCGGCACCGCAGATGAAAAATGTGCCTGCCACGATATCCATGACATTGCCGCCGTCATCACGGATAGCACGGTTCAGCGGCATTCCGTTGATTTTGCCTTCCTCATTGCAGACCAGTGAAACCGGATCGCGGAAGAAGAACGCCTCCTGAATACTGCCGCCGACCACATCCTGCATGGACTTGAGATCAGAGCCGATCGTCGCCATCTTGGCGTACTGTCCGGGCTCTACAAGCAGCACCTCAATGCTCTTGTTTTCTTCAATCTCATGACCATTGTCACAGGTGAAATCCGCTCCGACGAAATTGTCGGCATCCAGGACGACATCGCCCTTATCCCACATTTCCTCGACCATGGCCTGCGCTTCCTCGCGGGTTGCGGCCTCCACGGTAACGGCTTTCTGGAGTGTTTCGGTGATAGTCACTTCAAATTCCTTCATGCCGTCACCTCACAGTCCGTATGCGTAGAGCTTAACTCTGCCGCTCTGAAGCTTTGCCGTGCCGTCATTTAGTACCTTTCGGGCGGTATCCATCTCGTCATCGGTAAGAGAAACCACATCTCCGTCCTCGATCTTGAAAACCATGACCGGTCCGGCAAGGAAAAGACTGCCTTCCGTGTCGATAATCACATCGTCGCTGTTAAATGCCGCAAGCAGCTCGCATTCCGGCATAAGCTCCAGACTGTCCATGCCGTCTCTGTCCATGGAAAGCTGAAGTGCCTCAAACAGCGCCATGCTTTCCGGTTTCTCTCCGGGAAGGGCGTAGAGTACAGTTGCGTTGTCCTCATCGCCGTTGTCCTCATCGGTTGCGGCAATCTGTATCTTCATCGTGCCGCTGTCACTGTCCAGATACAGGCAGTCCGGCTGACCGTCCTCGCCGCTGACGAAGATATTCAGATCCCCGTCGATGTTCAGTGTGATATTTGCCATTGAAACTCCTTTCAGCGCTCATTTTCGCGCGTTCGTTTTTTCTGCCATGCCTCCAGCAGCTTGATAATGGTCTGCTGCATCTGCAATGGCGTGTAAGACCTGGGGAAATACTTTCGGAGCACATCGCCCTTGATGGTGATGCGGTCCAGCTCGCTTTTCTTTTCCTCATCCATGATTTCGCACATGGCTTCCACCGTGCATTTGCCCTCACGGCTCAGCTTTTTCAGTCGCTGTGCCTGCGAAAGTGACGGGATATTCTGCGAATAGTCCATCGCGTCGAGGAAACCTTTCTGCTCGTCTTTGGTGAGATACGACAGCTCCACGGCAGGTGTGAGGGAGATTGTGCCGTCATCGACCATCTGCTGAAGCTCCGGTCGAAGTTCGGTTAGGCGGATATATCTTTGTACCTGCGTTCGACTGGCATTTGCATCTTCAGCCACAATACTGACTGCCCATGATGACTTCTCCCCAACTTGGGGAGAAGTTGAATCCGCTTGTAATTCAAGCTTTTTTCCCTGATGTTTCAGCGCCTCCAGCTTCATTCTGTATGCCTGGGCACGCTCCATGGGGCTGATCTGTTCTCGCTGTAGATTGCTGTCCACCATGGTGATCACTGCGGTATCGTCATCCATCTCACGGACAATCGCCTTGATATTGGCTTTTCCCGCAAGCTCCGATGCACGGAATCTGCGGTGTCCGGAGACCACCTCGAATTTGCCGTCCTCTGTGGGGCGGACAAGGATGGGATTGATTACGCCGCCGGCCATGATGCTGTCGATGGTGTCCTGCATCAGCTCGTCATCGTCTCTGACTTTGAACGGGTGATTTTTGAAGGGCTTCAGCTGTTCCAGCGGAATCAGTACAACCTGCTCCGCCACCTCCCATTCGGGCTTTGGCTCAGCCTTGGCTTTCTCCAGTATTTCCTGCGTCTTCTCGTCTTTCGTCTTGGGAGAGGCGCGTGCCTCCTGCACTGCCGCCGCTTTTCTTTTGCGGACAGGCTTCTTCGCGGTCTCGTCTGAAACCGCTGTGTCTTTTTCAGCCAATTTGCATCACCTCCTGAAATAGCAAAAGCCGCAGCTTTTACACTGCGGCTCAGGCGAATCCGTTTGCCATATCGTGACGCACAAGCGCGTCATAGTAGTTCGAAATGGTAAGCGGAGCGTTGTATAGGGACGCCAGCAGGTACTGCTTGATGTTGCGTA
>CAVIFH010000326.1:0-2839 GCA_963641615.1 bacterium
ACGATGGCCTTGTCAATAAGCGAGCCCGGGTTCTTGGCCACGTACTTTTCATTTCGCAGGCAGGTGTGATCCTCTGCCAGCTTGGACAGAATAGTGTCAATCGCCTTCATCGCAGGGGCGGAATTTTTTTCACGGTGTTCGGCCAGTCGCCGTAGGTATGACGCCCGAGATTCATTCTTCCCCTGTTGGATCTCCCTTTCGTATCCGTAGATGCGGCCAAGGGCTGACAGGACGATGCAGAAGTAGAAAGGTGCTCCTTTTCCGTCTTCGAATCGTTTTTTTACCGTTTCAACGGCGTTGTCCACCTTGCTGCCGAAGAGGAGATCATCAATCACTGGTATGTTCAGCGCCGTCAAGAACTCTCTTCTCAAATGCACCAGGCAATTCTGATGCTTCAGCTTGTCAGCCCCAGCTTCATTGCAGATCCGGTTGTACGCAGCATAAGCGTCAGTAACCAGCGTGCCAGACGTCACGCCCTCAAGCATCGAGGCAAGATCCCCGGTGCTTCGACCGCCAAGGTAATGAAACAGAACAATCTGGCGCTTGGCATTGAAAGGAGTGCACTTGACGCCGATGTAGTCCTTCTGCCGCTGTGCCTCTTCTTGCGGCGAAGTACACGGCCCTTGAGATTTGCTCTGAAGCACATTGAACGGCGTTTCATCGGCGACAACCACCGGCTGCTTGAGCAATTCCTCATTCAGCGCCTTCGTCATCACCTGCCCGTACATGTTGGCCCAGTCATCCATGTTGCTGTTCATGGTTTCGTGGCCCAGCTGCTCATTCTGAATAAACTCCCCGAGCGCCTTGTGAACAGCAATGCCCATGGCATTCATGACGCCAACGGATATCACATGCTCCTGCGAAATCGTACGATGGGGCGCAACGCCAACTGCACCGTCAATTTGCTCCCAGGCATGGCCGCAAGCGTTGCAGCGAACTGCCTGATGTGCAGGCTTCGCATACGACGCCAACTGCTTTATCGCATTGGCCATTGTGCGCAGCGACTCATTGCATTGGTATCTGCTAAATGGGTCGATTTTCTTGCCCAATGGTTCGACGGTCTCCGAAAACGGGTCGAAATTTCTCGGGGTTAGTCTCGCAAAACGGGGCGAGAGCGCATTCAAAATGGTTCACTGCTCTCGCAAAATGGGTCAAATTCCGTAGTGCTAATTAAGTTCTCTCTCGATGGTTCTTCGGTCGCCGAATTTTGTTCAGCGAGCTCTCTCCGTGGGTCATCGGTCTTCCTGTTTGGTTCACTACTCTCTCAAAATGGGTCGTCAGTCTCCTTATTTGGGGCGGTAGTCTCTGTCCATGGCGCGTCTCTCGCGCTCAATGGATCACGGCTCTCTACTGACGGTTCAGCTGCCATCTCTCAACGGTTTTTGACTCTTCCAAAATGGGTTGGCCTATTCTCCCAAAATGACGAAGCCAGTCTCCGACAATGGACCGCGCGGATTCTGGGGAAACTAGTGCGGTATCTTCTTCATGGTCCCTATTTTTTAGGGGTTTTCAATGGCTTATATAACAAGGAGCCCATATGAAGAAGACAGCTTCGGAAATCCGGACGATCCTGAAATGTCAGGAGCTCGGCATGTCTGCGGGGCAGATTGCTGAGCAAACTGCGATCCCCAAAACTACGGTACAACGCCTGTTTTCGCGCAGCGAAGAAGCCGCCATCAATTTTGAAGCGGCAAAAAACATGACGGATCTTTCTTTGGAGGAAGTGTTCTCTCCTAAACGCCGAGCCGTTCTTAACTACGAGGAACCCGACTGGGAAGCCATCTACCTTCAGCATGCCAGGAAAACAAAGCCCGTCGAACTGTCCGTTTTGTGGGCGGCTTACACCAAAGACATTCCCGAAGGCTTGAGGCCTCTCAGCTACCCGGCTTTTTGCAAGAACTACGCCGAGTATGTTCGCGGACTGCCGGCCAAATTGAAGGACGTCACCATGACGTTCCACTGGGATCCCGCTGATGTGGTGATGATCGACTACAGCGGCGATACCGTTACCATCACCACGCCTGGGGGCAAAAAGAATCAGGCTCAGATATTCGTTGCTGTGCTTCCGCACTCTGACTACATCTTCTGTTGGGCTACGCCAGATCAAACCCGTGCTAGCTGGCTCAGTGCCACCGCTCGATTGATGGAGTTCATCGGCGGCGTACCGAATTACCTGTATCTCGACAACTCCACATCCTTAGTGAGAAAGGCTGATCGCTTCAACCCTGTGAGTTCCGACGATTTTCTTGCCTTCTGCAGCTTCTACCACATCACTCCCTATGTCTGTCGGCCTGGGGAGCCACACGACAAGGCATTGGTCGAGAACGCCGTCGGCATCGTTCAGCGAAAGATCCTCAATCCCTTGCATGGACAATTCATTCCAGGACTGGAAGAACTCAATACACAACTTCTTCAACGATTGGAAGAAGTCAATGCCTGCCCTTTGGTGGAAAGGATGCAGTCACGTAAGCAATTGTTTGAAGAAGAAGCGAAATTACTTCAGCCTCTGCCTCAGGAACCGTACGAGCCCGATGTCATAACAAAGACGCTGAAAGTGCGCAGCAACTATCGCGTCCGCTACAAAGATCGTCGTTTCTCTGTTCCCTGCAGGTACGTTGGACAAAGCGTCAAGGTTGTCATTTATCCCCATAAAAACATACTGGACTGCTTCGACCTCCGTACCGGCGAAAGGATAGCTCATCACGTTTTTGCCACTGATTCTGCTAACGACATTGTCAGCGTGGAGCATATGCCGGAAACGCATATCGCCTTAGTGAGAACACTTGGGGCCCTGATTGACATGCTGGCACTCGCCGGTTCCTCGTCCCGTCAAATGGCA
>CAVIFH010000327.1:0-2838 GCA_963641615.1 bacterium
ATGCTGCATGGTATACAGCATGCAGCATCGCCTGTGGATTTACCTGAACAGCTCCTCCAATTTGGCGGCAGCAATGCAGTCCGGCGGCGCTGTGTCTTCAGGCATGCTCAACAGCAAGGTCATCAAATACACCATTTCCATGGTAACCATCATTCCCATTATGCTGGTCTATCCCTTTATGCAGCGCTACTTTGAAGAAGGCATTATGCTTGGCGCTGTAAAAGGCTGACAAATAATCAACGAAAGGAAGTTTTGAAAATGAAACAGTTTAAACGAATCCTGAGCCTGATGCTGGCCCTGACCATGGTTTTTGCGCTGCTCAGCGGCTGCGGAAGCAGCTCCACCTCGGAAAGCACTGCAGCAACCGAGGCACAGAGCGAGGGCTCCGAGGGAAAACAGGAAGACTATGACCCTCTCATTGACAATGAGGAAACCATCAAACTCACCGTGTTCTCCCAGACCAGCAACTGGTCCGGCGCACAGATTGGCTGGGGCGCAACACTGCTGAAGGACCTGTTTAATATTGAGCTGGTGATTATTCCGGATTCCGACGGCACCTATGAGACCCGCATGGAAAGCGGCAATCTGGGAGATATCGTAATTTGGGGCTCCAATGGCGACCAGTACCAGGCGGCCGCAGAGCAGGGAATGCTCTTTGACTGGGAGGAAGAAGACCTGGTATCCAACTACGGCAAAGATATCCTAAACTACTTTAATGAAGCTTTGGAAGCAAACCGGGAACTGAATGCGGACGGAAAGATTTACGGCTTCGGACACGGCGTTTCCAATGAGTCCGGTCAGCATGATCTGTTCATCTACGACTGGGGCATCCGCTGGGATGCTTATGCCGCGGCAGGCTATCCGGAGGTAAAGGATCTGGATGACTTTGCCGACGCACTGAAAGCCATGCAGGAAGCCTGCCCCACCGGCGACAACGGAAAGACCACCTATGCTGCTTCCCTGTGGCCCGACTGGGACGGCAACATGGTTATGTATGTCAAGGCCCTGGCCGAGGGCTACTATGGCTATAAGGAAATGGGCATCGGCTTGTATGATTCCTCCAACGGCGATTTTTATGACTGCCTTGAGGAAGACGGCCCATATCTGAAGGCTCTGAAATTCTTCAATGACCTGTATCAGGAGGGACTGCTGGATCCCGACTCCATGACACAGACCTACGACACCATGATCGCCAAGGTTCGCAGCGGCAATGTGCTGTTCTCCATCTTTGACTATGCCGGTTCCACTGCCTTCAATACCGCACAGCATATTTCGGAAAATAAGTACATGGCGTCTCTGGTACCTGAGGAGGCCAGCGTTATCGTGGAGGGCCTGAGCACTGCCGGCGGTGTCAGAATATGGTCTATCGGCAATTCCGCCGTTTATCCGGAGAAGTGCATGCAGCTGCTCAATTATCTCTCCACACCGGAGGGAGCGATGACCATCTGGTATGGTATCAAGGGGCTGATGTGGGATTATGATGAGAATGGAAACACCTATTTTACCGAGCTGGGGCAGAAATGCTATGAAGACGCTTCTACAGATCTGACCGGTGTGGAGTGGACTTCTCCCTATACCGGCAAGACCTATACGCTGGACGGAACCTTCAATGACGGCATGCTTCAGCTTAACAACATCACCTGGGCCCAGGGCGCGGACAACCCGGATTCCGCCGAGGGCGAATGCTTCCACCAGAGCACCTGGGTCAGCCGTCAGGGTGAGGCGAAGAACGAGACGGAAGCCGACTGGCGTGAGCGTACCGGATGCCTGGGAACACAGGAATACCTGGACAGCTGCAATTACACGATGATTCCGGCAGTTAATTTTGCGGAGTCTGCCCGTTCTTCCGAACTGGATCTCAAGTGGCAGCAGGTTATCAAAGCCATTAAGGAAGGCTCCTGGAACGCCATTTATGCCAAGACCGATGAGGAATTCCAGCAGATTGTGGACAACATGCGTACCTCCTGCAACGGCTACGGCTACGATGAGTGCGTAGACTGGTGCAAGGAGCAGGCAGCCGCACGATTTGCGCTTCAATAACCTTCTCCTTTCTTTTTCCCTGCCTGTCCCCGGGGAGCTTCTGCTCCCGGGGACAGTGGGCGTATCGGAGGTGCTATGAAATATCGTATTGATTCCCCTTTCGTAACAATTGGCATCAAGATTGCGAATCTGCTGATCCTGAATTTTTACTGGCTTCTTGGCTGCCTGCCCCTGGTTACCATAGGGACATCTACCATTGCGGCCTTTACGGTTACTTTAAAAATGGCAGAGGATGCCGAGGGCCCCAGCATAACGCGGCAGTTCTGGTCTGCCTATCTGAAAAATCTCAAGCATGGAATTCCGCTGACATTGATCGGCGGCATTGTGCTGTACAGCGTATGGATTGACTGGCAGATGTTTGAGAAACTGGATGGAAATCCCATCGGATTTTTGCTGCTGGCAATTGCAGCTGCGGTTCTGCTGCTGCTCCATTTCCTGTATGTTTTTCCTCTGGAGGCAAGGTACGAAAACAAGTTGTCTGCTGCCCTTGTCAATTCCCGAAAAATCTGTATTCGCTTTTTCCTTCGGACCCTGAGCCTCGTGGGTATTTTGCTGGTTCAGGTGTTCCTTTTTACAATAAATGCTGTTATGATGTACATAGGCCTCTTCTGCGCCCCAATTTTGGCAATTTATACTGCCAGCCGGATTGCTGTGCCCATTTTCCGAAAGCTGGAGGGAAATTCTATGGCCAGCGACGGCTTTGCAATCACAGGCGAAACCTAGGGCAACACTGCTGGGTTTGCCTGCGGCCTTCGCCGGATCTTTTGCCCCAATCCTGCAGTTCAGAAAACCCACAAT
>CAVIFH010000328.1:0-2835 GCA_963641615.1 bacterium
TTGAGCCAAAATCTCTCGATGAATGCCCTTGCCTCATTATGCGGTATTGCCTTAATCGAGATAGCCTGCTCTTGCTGTGACGCCGAAACGCTGTTCAAGCAGGTGCATCTGCTCGTCGGTGATGGTATTCACCAGAGGCAGATGGGCGATCTTCATATAGATTTCCGCTGCCTTTTCGGCGGTTTCAATCAAGCCAAAGGTTTCGTCCAGATCCTTGCCTGCGCCGTAAATGCCGTGCTGGGCCCAGACGACCAGGCGGGCGGTCTGCATTTTTTCGGCAGTAGCAAGACCAATCTCATTGGTGCCGCAGAGCATCCAGGGCAGGACGTTTACGCCGTCCGGGAAGACGACGATACACTCGGTGCACATCTGCCAGAGGGTGCGGGTAAATTCCCGCTCATCCAGCGTGTGCACATAGGTCATAGCCAGGAGATTCGCCGGGTGGCAGTGCATGACCACGCGGTTCTGCGGGTCGATTTTCAGACGCGCAGCATGGCTCATCATGTGTGCGGGGAATTCTGAGGTAAAGCGGCCGCCGTCTGTGAAGCCCCAGAGAAGCTCGGCAGTTTCACCGTTACCGGTCAGGTGCACCAGCCCCAGGTTCATTTCCGGTGCATATTGCACGTTTTTGAAATATTTACCGGTTCCCGTAACCAGGAAGTACTTTCCGTCCAAGGTGGGGGCGGCAAAGCCGGTATCCATGGTGCGGATGACGTTTTTCACGTCCAGGTATTCACGGACCTGCTCTTCTTCCAGCAGCAGGCTGATGTTGCCGCCGTTGCGCTCGTCCCAGCCATGGTCATACATATTGGCGGCGGTGCGGACCATCTCCACCATCCAGGGGGCGGTTAAAATATCTTTCATTGCTTATTTCTCCTTTATCGGGTAATGATATCTACCGGCACATTGAAGATTTTTGCAACCTTCAAGATGGTGTCGATGTGGCGGCCTACGGCGGCGGCCATGTGGTGGGTGGGGCCTGCCTCGCTCCAGCGGTTGACAAATTCTCTCGCGCCGCAATTAAAGCGGGTGCGCATATTGGTGTCGCCAAAGGTGAAGATGGGACCTTCCTCGTTGACACCCTCAGCCACCACAAATTTGAAATGGCCGTCTTTATCCTGGGTGATTCCCAGATATGTCACAGGGCCAACAGGAGGATAGAACTGGGTCAGATATCCGCCGCCGGTCTTGCCGTGGAACACAGGGACGATCTTCATGGTAGGCTTGCGTACCTGTGAAATGTCCGCGTCGCCGGAGCCGGAGTGCCCGATGATACAGATATCTTTATCAAAGTCGATGGAGTACATTTCGCTGAGCTGCCCTGTGCCGGAAATGGTCTTGAGAATGCTCATAGCCATGGCAACCTTGATGTCCCCCTCCACGGCGCAGGCAGTGCCCTGCTTGATGAGCATGGAGAAGGCGGGGATCAGCATGGAGTCCAGCTTGCCCGCGATGCCTTGGGCGAAGCCGTCATAATGAGAAGCCACAAAGGCAATCTGCTCGTCCTTCACCCACTGCTCGAAGGCTACCACATATTTTGCCATATCCCAGACGGTCTCTACCGTGGCTCCGCCTTCAATGTCGAAGGTATTCAGAATGTCCTCGGCTTTGGCACGGATGGCGGCTTCGTCTGTGATGTTATCCGCAATGGCCCACATCTTTTCCCAGTCAAATTGCTTGGTGTACAGCCACATTCGGTGATACAGGTTCGTTTCGTCGATGTACAGGTCCATCATGCCGGGGTAGGGCCTGCCAATCTGTGCCAGATTCGTGTCCCGGAACCGGCGGCGCACCTGGGCGGCTCTGCACCAGTCCTCGATCTCTGCCTGGGCGGCATCGTCTCCGCCCTCTACCACGCCGGTAATGACGGCGTGACGCTTCCCGGCCCGTTCCAGATCGGCGACCATTTCACCCACCGCGCCGCAGGCGTAGAGCGTCCCCAGCCAAGTGGGAGTGTCCGTACTGGCGTAGTCCGGGGCTTTCTTCTTTTGCAGGTTTACCAGCACCACCGGCACATCCAGATCCCGGACGGCGGGGAGCATGTTGTAGGACGTGGCATAGGTCAGAAGCTGCATGATAACTAAGTCCACATCAGCCGCCCGGAACTTGTCCCCGGCAGCGGCGGACTGCTCCTTTGTTGTGACCAGACCGCCGTCAATCAGCTCCACGGAATCCGGGATGCGTTTTTTGAAGTCCGCGTACTGGCTTTCAAATTCCGGTACCAGCTCCGGGAACTGGGGGAGATAGGCCCCTAACGCAATGGCGAATACGCCGATCCTTGCTTTTGTTTCAACTAACATTACAGAACCTCCATCTGTATTTTCAGATTTCCTAATGCCGTTGCCTCAATGGGTAGGGCAATGACTTCTTTTCCGGTAGCTTCCCGGGTCAGGTCGTTCAGAAACGCATTTTTTGCACCGCCGCCCACGATATAGAGCTTGCCGTAGGTGTGCCCGGTGTTGGCTTCCAGCTCCGCGAGAGCTTCCGCATAGCTTTGCGCAAGGCTTCGGTAAGCGCAGCGGAAATAATCCCCCACAGCGTGCAGGGTATTGCCGGACTTTTCGTCAAAAGCAGCTTTCATGCTTTTGGGGGCTAAGAATTCCGGGGCGTTGGCATCTATAAGGATTTCACAGGTGCTTCCTTGTGCTGCCTTTATAATTTCCGGGAATGCCGCATCCGGGCAAAGCTCCCGCTTCAGCTCATTCACCAGCCACATGCCCATGATGTTCTTCTGATAGCGGTTATAGCCTACGCCGCCCTCGTTGGAATAGTTGGCCTTTTGGCTTTCAGCATCCGTCAAAGGCTCAGAAGAACATCATGGGCATGTGGCTGGTG
>CAVIFH010000329.1:0-2828 GCA_963641615.1 bacterium
AGTCGATCACATCGCCATCAGCCTGACAGCCAAAGCAATGAAAGCGCTTATCCACCTTCATGCTGGGATTCTTGTCGTTATGAAATGGACAGCAGGCCATGCCATTACGTCTGACCTTAATGCCATACATCTCGGCGGCCTGTCTAGTGGTTACGCTGTCCTTGACAGTTTCAAAAATATTCATAGTCTTTACCATAGTCTTTACCTCTTTAATTTTTTGTGAATTTTTAGTATTCTGCATTGATTCTGCATTGCAGAATGGATATAATATATGTGCAATAGTTTTGAAAGGAGTTGAGCATTATGGCTAATACAACCAATTTCAGTGTCCGGATGGACAGCGATATTAAGAAGCAGTGCGAAGCCTTGTACAATGAACTTGGCATGAATCTCACCACTGCCATCAACGTCTTCCTTCGCCAGTCTCTCCGAGTCGGCGGTCTGCCCTTTGATGTTCGCGTAGAGCAGCCCAACAAGGAGACCATTGCGGCCATGCTGGAAGCAGAGCGCATTTCCCGGGATCCTTCCGTGAAGCGCTACTCTGACGTAGAAGAAGCACTGAAGGCATTAAAGGAATGAACCATTTGGACATTGTCTGGACGAATCAGTTCAAAAAGGATTACAAACTGGCCATGAAACGCCATCTCAACATTGACCTTTTGGACGATATCGTCCGTAAACTGGCAGCGTGCGAACCACTGCCGGAAAAGAACAAAGATCACGCCTTAACAGGTGACTGGATCGGACACCGGGAATGCCACATACAGCCGGACTGGCTGCTGGTTTACCGAATTGAAGATGATCTTCTGGTTCTGACACTTTCCAGAACCGGGACACACAGCGATCTCTTTGGAAAATAAGCTCAAGGCACACGGCATAAGAACCGAGTGCCCTTTTTTCTGGAAATAATAAAGGCACCCGATGTTGTTTTCATCGAATGCCTCAAAGCTCCATGTTCTGTTTTCTGTTGATTTGCCGTTTCTGTTCCTCCGTCTGCTTCGCAGATTTCTCTTTTTTCTGCCGGAGCATTGCCATGACAGAGGGCCTGACCTTCTTGCCAATGTCTTGGACCGCTGGCTGCTTTAGCTCCGCTTGCTTCAGCAGCTGCGCCAAATTTGGTGACAGCTTTGCCACTACACTGGTGATCATTTCCCGAAGCTTTCCCATCTGACTGATTGCATAATTTCTGATCCTTGCATCTGCCTTGCGCTCCGGCTTGCCAAGCCAGCCCACATAGTTGTCGATCTGCTCCACACTGGCATCCAGCACTTCCTTCCGTGCCAGGTCTGCCACCGTATCCACAGCCTTGTCATAGGCAGCTGCGGAGACTTCTTCGATCAGAGAATCTACATCCTCGATCTTCATGCTCAATTCTTCCAAGCGTTCTTCTTGTCCGGCAATCGCATCGGCATTTTCCGTGATCTCCGATTTCTGCACCTCCAGCTGATTTGCATTCTCTGCGATCTGTGTCTGCTGGGCATCCAGCCTAACCTCGCCCTGCTCCAGCTTCTTCTTTTGCTGCATGAGGATGAAGTCCTGCTTCTCCAGATACTTCCGACCGCCATACTCCGGAACTTCTGTCAAATGCAGACCGTGCTGCTCGGCAATGTCGAAAAGCATCGTCCGGCACGTTGCATCAAAAACCATTTTCCGATTGTTGTACTTGCCTGATTTCTTTGTCGGATCCGGCAGTTCAAACCCCAGTGCCTCCAGGGCCTTTTCCTGTTGCGGGGCAACCTCTCCGTACTGATTCTCTGCATCGAAAACATGACGTTCATGAATGTGCGGAGTGCTCTCATCCATGTGCAGTGCCCAGTCCAGGATGTGGACGTTTGAACCAAACCGCCGATCCATCTCGGACATGAAATCCGTGACGATGGACAACAGCACCTCCTCAGAAATGTGCTCGTCCATGGTGCCGATCTGGTAGATGGTTTCCTCCGGGCAGGTCTTCTTATTTTGCAGAATCTGCTCAACTGATCGGTTACGCTCAACATGCCGAGTCTTGGCATTCCGTGCGTTCTGGCCTTCCACAAATCCCGCATAACGCTGCTCATAGAAAAGCCGCTCGATCTCAGAAAATGTCTCCAGTGCCTCATCTGGATCCCGCTGATCGTTGATGGTGCGATAGCCATGAATGCAGTCCCAATAGATGTTCTGGGAAACGCGCTCCGCATCGATATGCTCGCTGTTGTTCACGTCAAATCTTCTGTCATTATGCTTGGGGTTGTAGACCCCATTCTTTCCGGATCTTCCATTGTGTCTTGTGAGTCTCATCACATTTTTTCTCCTCCTTCGTTCTTGACTTGCTCTGCAGGACAGGCAGCGAAGCTGCAATTCCGTCGATTTCAGCGACAGGAAATACCCAATACTGGTTGACGCGGAGCATCAAACCATACTTGGGCAAGGCGTTTCACCCTTGACCAGATGGGGCTGGCTGCCCTCAACCCGCACAGGGAACTTCTCCCTGTACCCAGCGCAGGCCACTGCCGTTCCTGCACCTCGGCTCAGAGGGCTGCACCCTCTGAAACTCCGGCAAACAAAAAAGCTGCCACATACCATTTTTTCATCGTGGTATGTAACAGCTTTCTTGGTGAATGAGCAAAAGAAAAGCGACCAACGGTTGACTGTTGATCGCCTTCGACTTCCTTATTATCTGTTTTTCATCTCAGACTTACTCTGTCGGCTTTATTACCAGAGGTTTGCAATAATTAAGCGCTCTGCCTGCCACAACAAATAAAGCATAGCACAAAAACCCAGCAGCAAAAGTTCCCAAAGCCCATAATAGATATTTGCAACAGAATCGAGGAATATTGTTATATAAAAGC
>CAVIFH010000330.1:0-2812 GCA_963641615.1 bacterium
GGGCCATATGGTCACCTTGTAACCACTGTGGTTGGGAAAAAGCATATTTATAAGGAGTACATCGGCGTGGATGCCACGGCCTGTGATCTGATGCGCCCGGCCATGTATGGTGCCTATCACCCGGTTTCTGTCCTTGGCAAGGAGAATGCGCCGGCGGAGCTGACGGTGGATGTGGTTGGCTCCCTGTGCGAAAATAACGATAAGTTCGCTGTTGATCGCCCGCTCCCCGCGGTGGAGGAGGGGGATATGCTGGTGATCTCCTGCGCCGGTGCCCACGGCCACGCCATGGGCTATAACTATAACGGCAAGCTTCGTTGTGCGGAGCTGCTCCTGAAGGAAGACGGCAGCGTGCAGTGTATCCGCAGAGCGGAGACCTATGCTGATTATCTGGCTACGCTGGATGTGGATGAGGTATTCACCCATACGAAGGGCAGCCTGTAGAAAAGACGCATATATCGACCGAAAAAAATCCCACAGGGGGCGGCAATCAGCCAATCTCCTGTGGGTTTTGAAATATGGGGGACAAAATCTGTCAGGGCCGCAGACCCATGCCGCCCTCCAGCGTCAGTGTCTCACCGGACATATACTTGAAGTCCGGCATCGCCAGCTGGACGCAGACGCGCCCGATTTCCGTCTCCGGATCGGCATAGTAGCCCATGGGCGGCATTTTTACATTTGCCTTGAATGCATCGGGGTAAGCTTTCTCAAACTGCTCCAGTTGGGAAGTCCACGCCAGCGGGCAGACAATGTTTACATTGATGCCGTCCTTGCCCCATTCGGTGGCCGCGACTCTTGTCAGTCCGCGAATGCCTTCCTTTGCAGCCGCATAAGCGCACTGGCCGTAATTGCCGAAGAGCCCCGCGCCGGATGCAAAGTTAATGACGCTTCCCTTGGATGCGGCAAGATAGGGGTAGCAGGCTTTCATATAGTAGAATGTAGCGTAAAGCCCGGAGTACATGGCCAAGTTAAACTGCTCTGTGGTGTGATTGGCCAGGGGAACACCGGATGCGGAGGCCTGAGCGTTGTTGATCAGCACCTGAATGCCCCCAAAGGTATCGACAGCCTGCTTTACGACGTTTGCCACGACAGCCTCATTGTCCGAGCCTGCGCTGACGTCTGCCGGAATGCCCAGCACATGCACACCGTATTTTTCTTCAAGCTCTGCCTTTGCGTCCTCCAGCTTCTTCACGTTCCGGCCGGTAATGACGAGGTTTGCGCCCTCCTTGGCGTATGCGGTTGCGATGCCGTAGCCGATGGAGCCGCAGCGGCCGTCACTCAGTACAGCGCGTCCCGCGCCGGTAATCAATGCAGTTTTGCCAGTTAAAAATCCCATGATAAAAACTCCTTTGCATTCGCTACTATCGTATCGATTTATCGTGGCTTCATTATAGCGCTTTCTTTTTGAATTGCAATAGATGGGATATTCTGTTATCGCATGGCCAGGCGGGGGGATGGGACTGACTGAATTGATATAAACGTATCGAATTATTCTGGGACCCACATTTTTTGGCTTGAAAAGCTCGCATTTTTAATGAAATTCATCATGAAATTGGAATTTATGGTATAGAAAACACGAATGGCATAAGAAACCATTCGTGTCAGGTGTGGTGCTTTTCTAACGAAATCGGATCGCCATATACCGCTCGAGGCGTATCCGCTTGTATCTGCCGTCCATCATGTCAACTGTCTGTGTCAGAGTGCGCATCCAGTCCGCCGCAGTGCGGCTGCCGCTGTTTCGAATCAGCAGATAGGGGCAGGGCTCCAGGGGGCGCCGCCCAAAGGCATCCGCAAATTGCTTGCCGACACCAAGAGCAATGGCGTAAGGGGCCAGCCGGTAAAAATAGTCGGGGTCAAATTTCAGAAGTCTTGCTGCCTCCGGACGAGGGATATGTTTCATATAGCGCCGCAGGGAGAGCAGCGCACCGGCCTCGCTGCGGTTGAGCTCTGTGCGCATCCCGCCATAGGCGGCAGGGAATCCGAGCAGGATCTGTAATATGACACTGGCGAGAGGAATCCACGGCTGTCCGGCAATCAGCCCAAGCAGGAGCCAAAGTACGCATATTCCCAATGCAATGCGGCAGTGCAGACGGGAGCGGGAGTAAAAGCGCATTGCAAACTCATGGAGCTCCCATGCGGAAAAGACGCCCATTACACCGAAGATAAAGGAGAAGAGAATCTGCAGCGCGGTAATGGAAGTCATGTTCATGGCAACGCACACGCCGCAGAAGGCCTGACTGATGCAAAGCAGAATACGATAGATTTTTCTGCTGCCGCTGCGCGGACGGCACATCTGCTTTTCACCTGGAATCATGGAGGCGGTTTTCGCGCACATTTTCGCGTAGCCGGCGCTGTTGCAGTTGACGGCATCCCGATGATTGAAAAGCGTATTGAATACACGGATTTCAAACAGGCTGCGTTCGTTTCCCATATCCATCTGCTTGCGCAGAATGACCCGTGTTCCGTTCGGCTGGATGTTCAGGTAGCCCATCTGTGCCCAGGTAAGCACCATCATGGTCAGGTTACCGCCGGTCATGGTCATGCGGCAGCCCACCTCACCTGCGCTGAGTCCCTCCGGGGGAACCGTTGTGCGGACATGGGCAGGGGGAAGGGTACGCAGAAAGAGAATCCAGTAGAGAATTGCCAGCCCCGCGAAGATGCCCATGGGGATGAGCTCCGGATTTCCTTCACGCTGGTAGATGCTGACTGAGGGGAACATGGACTGAGGAACAGACAGCGTCATTGTGACAGACTCATGGTCGTTGAGCTGCTCAAGGCTGGAGCCGGTGATCATATTTCCGTTGATCACCAGATT
>CAVIFH010000331.1:0-2810 GCA_963641615.1 bacterium
ACATAAAACACAGTCTCCTTTTTTCAGGCAGCACCAGACAAGTGCGGATGCAATATTGCCTTTAATCTCGCCGCTTACTGCAATCTGAGGACAAAAAAACGCGGCACATGCAATGGGTAGCATCTGCCGCGGTATGTCTCATCCGGTATTCTGCCCGTCCCCTCCTTGGAAGGAAACCGGCCGGAATTCCGCAATTAATCCATAGCTCTCCGCAAATGCGACAGTCAGACGGATCTTCTCCGCATGCCCAGGAAAGCTCTGCCCGCTTTCCTTCGGCGAAAGCCCCTTTCACCGAAGCAACGGCCTCGCAGCGGCCTTACACTCCGGATACTCTTGACTTTCGCGCCTCTATCCTTTAACTGCAATATTTGGTTGTCTAAAGGGTAACATTAAAACATTTATTTGTCGATTGACAATCCCTACAAACTTTTTCTTGTTTTTGCTGCCGTTCTCCGCATATCTGAATAACAGCCATGCCTGTGCATGGGCATAAAAACATCCCTTCGGGTGCAGCCCCAAAGGGATATCTGTTATTTTGCAAATTCAACAGCCTTGGTTTCGCGTATGACGTTAACCTTGATCTGGCCGGGATACTCCAGCTCGGACTCGATTTTCTTTGCGATGTCACGGGCAAGCAAGATCATGTTGTCCTCCGTGACCTCTTCCGGCTTCACCATAATGCGGACCTCACGCCCAGCCTGAATGGCATAGGCTTTGTCAACACCCGGGTAAGAACCGGTAAGCTCCTCCAGCTTTTCAAGGCGGCGAATATAATTCTCCACGTTCTCGCGCCGGGCACCGGGGCGGGAAGCAGAAATGGCATCTGCCGCCTGAACGAGCACTGCAATCACTGTCTTCGGCTCCACGTCGCCGTGGTGAGCCTCAATGGCGTTCACGATTACAGGATTTTCCTTAAACTTTCGTGCCAGATCCGCGCCAAGCTGTACATGGCTTCCCTCAACCTCATGGTCGATGGACTTGCCGAGGTCATGCAACAGTCCCGCGCGTTTGGCCATTGCCACATCTACACCCAGCTCCGCTGCCATCAGTCCGGCAATATGGGCCACCTCAATGGAGTGATTGAGCACATTCTGACCATAGGATGTGCGGTATTTCTGACGTCCCAGAACCTTGATCAGCTCAGGATTCAGGTTGTGTACGCCGGTTTCGTAGCAGGCACGCTCGCCTTCCTCACGGATGGTGCGATCAACCTCTTTGCGGGCCTTCTCTACCATGTCTTCGATGCGGGTCGGGTGAATACGGCCGTCAACGATCAGTTTCTCCAGTGCCAGACGTGCCACCTCACGGCGCACCGGGTCGAAGGAACTGATGGTAATGGCCTCCGGGGTATCGTCAATAATCAGATCCACACCGGTAATGGTTTCCAATGTGCGGATATTGCGTCCCTCACGGCCGATGATTCTGCCCTTCATCTCATCATTCGGCAATGTAACAACAGAAACGGTCGTCTCCGCCGTGTGGTCAGCCGCGCAGCGCTGAATGGCGGTCGCGATGATCTCACGGCCCTTCTCGTCTGCCTCGTCCTTCAGCTGCTGCTCGATTTCCTTAATCTTCTGGGCAGCCTCATGGCGGACATCCTGCTCAATGGAGTCCAGCAGGAACTGCTTTGCCTGCTCCTGCGTGAAGCCGGAGATTTTTTCGAGGGTTTCCAGCTGCTGATCGCGAATTTCATCGGCCTGGGCCTGTGTCTGCGCCACATTGGCCAGACGGCGGTTCAGGTCATCTTCCTTGCGCTCAAAGGCCTCCGTCTTTTTGTCGAGAGAGGCTTCCTTCTGCTCCAGGCGGCGTTCCTGCTTGGTCAGCTCAGCCCGGCGCTCTTTGACTTCCTTGTCGTGTTCTGTGCGAGATTTATGGATTTCATCCTTGGCTTCCAGCAGCATTTCTTTTTTCTTGCTTTCGCCGGTACGAATTGCTTCATTAACAAGGCGGGTCGCCTCCTCTTCGGCAGAGCCGATCGTACGCTCGGCGACCTTCTTGCGGTAGAACACTCCACCGCCAAAGCCCACAGCAATGCCCAGGATGATTGCAGCAACGGTAATGATCCAATGCACCATAATTCTTGCAGCACACCTCCTTCCTAAATTTGTGGCCAGGGGTGTGCGTTCGTCCCCATGTGAAATTGTTGCAAAAGTGACCGCATAAAGCGGCAGATATCACAAAAAAACGCCACGCGGCGATAAACGCAAATCCCGGCCGGATGCCGGTTTTAAAAATGAACACACCTTCCGTCACTGGCAGTCATGGAAGGTGCATAACATACCATGTTTATTTTACCTATAACCGGCTACAATGTCAAGAAATTTTTATGTGCAAAGCGGGTAGAATACCATCTGCGGCACGGAATTATTTCTTGCGTTTTGGCCAAAAGGGTGCTACTATTTAGGCGAAAAAATTGAGACAGCACCGCACAGTGAGCCCTGCAGTACTGCCGTGAGGAAAGAGGATGTCCCATGAATGCCCAGGAAATAATCGAGTATATTCATACATCGCCGAAGAAAACCCCGGTAAAGGTATACATCTGGGGAAAAGAAGAGGTATCGTTTCCGAACTGCCGGGTATTTCCCGCCGCACCGGGACACAAAATCGTATTCGGGGACTGGGCAGATATCGGGCCCGTATTACGCTCTCACACCTTTGAGCATGTAGAAATAGAAAATAACTGCCGCAACTCCGCGATCCCTCTGCTGGATATGAAGGATGTTCCCGCCCGCATTGAGCCGGGCGCCATCATCCGGGAGCAGGTGGAAATCGGGAAAAACGCCGTCATCATGATGGGGGCAATTCTGAAT
>CAVIFH010000332.1:0-2802 GCA_963641615.1 bacterium
GCCTGCCGAACAGGCAGGCGGAGAGAGTGAATTAAAAATCCCCGCGCCGCAGCGCTCCTTAATGAAGTTTTCTCCCCAGGGGTAGTCATGAATGGGAAGTTACAAAATTGTGCGTACTTTACCCCCGGGGCGGGAGCATTTATACTGTGATGGAAGTTGACGGAGGTGATCGACCATGGATCAGGCCGGGCGGCGGCTGTTTCTGATCCGTTCGCTCCTGGGGGAGCGGGAGGAATACGCCGGGATCCATATTCCCGCGGAAGCCTCCGCGCAAAGGCAGCTGCTTCGATCCCTGATGAATGTGCGGCCCCCAAGGCCCGTCGGCGCGGAGTTCCTGCAGGTTCAGGATGACTACCTGCGCGAGGAGCTTGCCCGGGCGGGCATCACGGAGAGAGCAAGCCTAAGGCCCATTCAGGACGGGATCTGCCTCTGGCAGGGGGACATCACAAGGCTCCGGTGCGGAGCGATCGTCAATGCGGCCAATTCCGGCATGACCGGCTGCTATGTTCCCTGCCACGCCTGCATCGACAACTGCATTCACACCTTCGCGGGGGTTCAGCTCCGCCTGGCCTGCGCCGAGCTGATGCGGCGGCAGGGCTGCGAGGAGCCGACGGGGCAGGCGAAGATCACGCCGGGCTATAATCTGCCCTGTGACTATGTGATCCATACGGTAGGGCCCATCGTGGCGGGGGAAGTGACCGCCGAGGATGAGCGGCTGCTTGCCTCCTGCTACCGCTCCTGTCTGGAGCTGGCAGAGGAGTACAAAGTCGAGAGCATTGCTTTCTGCTGCATTTCCACAGGGGTGTTCTCTTTTCCCAATGAACGCGCGGCGGAAATTGCCGTGAGCACCGTGCAGCAGTATCTGGCTCGGACGGGCAGCCGGATGAAGGTGATATTCAATGTTTTCAAGGATAAGGACAGAAAAATCTATGAACGATTACTCACAGGAGATTGCCTGGCTCAGAACGGCGCTGAATAACGCGGACGCAGTGATCATCGGCGCCGGGTCAGGCCTTTCCGCCTCGGCGGGGTATGATTACAGCGGGAAACGCTTCCAGAAATATTTTTCGGATTTTGCCGCAAAGTGCGGCTTTTCGGATATGTACTCCGGGGGCTTCTACCCCTTTTCCTCCCCGGAGGAGCAATGGGCCTATTGGAGCCGGTATATATTTCTCAACCGATATATGGATGCGCCGAAGCCCGTATACGACATCCTGCTGAAACTGGTGCGGGATAAGGACTATTTCGTGATCACCACCAATGTGGACCACTGCTTTCAGAAAGCGGGCTTTGATAAAAAGCGCCTGTTTTACACACAGGGGGACTACGGCCTGTTTCAGTGCAGCGAGCCCTGCTGTCAGGAGACCTATGACAATGAGGCCGTCATTCGCCGGATGATCGCGGCCCAGGGGTGCACCGTGGGGGAGGACGGAGCCCTTCGCCTGCCCGAGGACAGCGCCCCGGCCATGAAGGTCCCGTCGGAGATGGTTCCCCATTGCCCCCATTGCGGGAAGCTCATGAGCATGAATCTGCGGGCGGATGATACATTTGTCGAGGATGAGGGCTGGCATGAGGCGGCGGGGCGCTGCGACGATTTCCTGCGCACCCGGGAGGGGCAGCGAATTCTCTTCCTGGAGCTGGGGATCGGGTACAACACCCCCGGCATCATCAAGTATCCCTTCTGGCGCATGACAGCCAAGAATGAAAAGGCCGTCTATGCCTCCATCAACCGGGGGCAGGCGGTTTGCCCGGAGGAAATCGAAAGCCGCGCGATCTGCATCAACGCCGACATCGGGGAAATCCTGGCTCAGCTTTGAGAGAAGTCAATACTGTTTTGCCATGGGCGTCTCACTTTAATCAGTGGACGCTCTTTTTGCTATTTTAGATACTTGACTTAACTAAAAAATGGTTATATAATATATGCGAAAACGAGTTCTAAACTTTGCTTTCATTAAGGGAGAATTAACGAGAAAAGACAAGGAGGTATTGCTATGACATATACGAGTTTTGGCGAATTTGTGCGCATATTACGGATTAAGCACCATGAAGTAATGGGTGACATGGCGAAAGTGTTGGGAGCATCGTTGCCCTTCTTATCTGCTGTGGAAAACGGAAAGAAGAATGTCCCGGCAGACTGGATAGGAAAAATCATTGAACACTATGGATTGACAGAAACAGAACAGCAAGATCTCAGAGAAGCAGTAGAAGAATCAAAGACACAGTATAAGGTTGTGGTAGGAAAAGCCGGAAATAACCAACGAAAGGCAGCTTTACAATTCGCAAGATCTTTCGATGAGATGGACGATGAAACTGCCATTAAGATTCTGGAATTGCTTAGTAAAAAAGAGGGAAAGAACGAATAATGGATTATGAAACTAAGCCGACAAGCCGCAGAGATTTACGACGTTTTGCAGTATATGTCAGAAAATTGTTTGATGTCCCTGAGGGTGGCCCTTTCCCTGTATTGGATGCTCTAGAAAAGCTGCCGGACATTTTCGAGGGAAACGGCTATCAGATAGTGGAGGATAAGAAGTTACCTCCACAGACCATGGCACAATGTACGCCGAACGATGCCGGTGGATTTACCATAGAAATCAAAGAGTCTGTGTATGTTGGTGCATACGAAAATCAGACGGGTGCTTTCCTTGGGTTTATCTGTCACGAAATCTGCCATTTTTTTGTTTGAAATTGGGTTCACACCTGTTTATGCAAGAAGCTTTGCAGAAGGTGAACTACCGGCTTATTGCAGCGTGGAGTGGCAGGCAAAGGCACTGTGTGCAGAGGTGATGCTTCCCTATGAAG
>CAVIFH010000333.1:0-2791 GCA_963641615.1 bacterium
CAGGCGCTGAAATGGGATTCACCCTGGGGCGTCGGCTATCCCGGCTGGCACATTGAGTGCTCCTGCATTTCCATAAAGCATCTGGGCGAGGACCTGGATATTCATTGCGGCGGAATTGACAATGCATTTCCTCATCATACAAATGAGATTGCCCAGTCGGAAAGCTATCTCGGCCATAAATGGTGCAATTACTGGTTCCACGTTCGCCATCTGAATGTGGACTATGGTGATGGCGTCTCTAAAATGAGCAAATCCAAAGGTGAGTTTCTGACGGTTTCTCTGCTGGAGGAGAAGGGCTATGATCCGATGGCATACCGCCTGTTCTGTCTGCAGAGCCATTACCGCAGAAATCTCGTATTTAACTGGGAAAATCTGGATAATGCCGCCGCTGCCTATGATAAGCTGATCGCAAAAATTGCCTCACTGAAATGTGATGGAGATGTGGAGCAGGAGGCATTGGAGGCGCTGAAGGCTCGTTTTGTCAGTGCTCTGGATGCGGATCTGAATACGTCTCTGGCGCTTACCGCTGTGTATGATGCCCTGAAGGCAAAGTGCAATGATGCGACAAAGCTGGCTGCGGTGAAGGATTTTGACCGTGTATTAAGCCTGAATCTGATTAAGGCAGCTGAAAATCTGCGCAAAAAGCAGGAGGAAGAGAACGCAGCAGATGCAGACCCGGAAATTGATGCATTGGTTGCGGCCAGGACTGCCGCGAAGAAGGCTAAGAATTTTGCCGAGGCGGACCGCATTCGCGATGAACTGAAGGCAAGAGGAATTGAGATAATTGATACTCCCCAGGGAACAAAGTGGAGAAAAGCATGAAGCTGCTGATTCTGGACGGAAACAGTGTGATCAACCGGGCCTATTTTGGCGTAAAACCGCTGACAACCCGTGACGGCCTGTATACCCACGCCATCTATGGCTTTTTGAATATTTTGGAGCGGATGCAGAAGGAAGAGCAGCCGGATGCAGTTGCTGTGGCCTTTGATCTGCACGGTCCGACCTTTCGCCATCTTCGTTATGACGGCTACAAGGCCACACGTCACCCGATGCCGGAGGAACTGGCACAGCAGATGCCGATCATGAAACAGGTTCTGCGCGCCATGAGCATTCCGATTTATGAATGCCAGGGATGGGAGGCAGACGATGTCATTGGCACCATTAGCCGGATCTGCTCCAACTGTGAATGGCAGTGTGTGATCGTGACCGGTGATCGCGACAGTTTGCAGCTCATTGATGACCATGTAAACGTCAAGCTGGTTATTTCAAAGCAGGGGCAGACCTCTGCCTCTCTTTACGATAGGGAGCAGTTTCAGCAGGAGTACGGCTTTGAGCCTGTAAAGCTGATCGACCTGAAGGCATTGATGGGAGACGCGTCGGATAATATCCCCGGAGTTGCAGGTGTCGGCCCAAAAACCGCAAAGGAGCTTCTGCTGAAGTTCGGGAGCCTGGATGGCGTATATGAGAATCTGGATGATGCATCCATTCGCCCAAAGCTGCGTGAAAAATTAGAGGCAGGCAAAGAAAATGCTTACCTTTCCTATGAGCTCGCCACTATCGTTCCCAATGCGCCGATTGATTTTTCCCCGGAGAATGCGCTTCTCAAGCCATACCACCGTCAGGAGCTGTATCAGCTGTTCCAGAAGCTGGAATTTGTGCGCCTGATTGACCGCTATCAGCTGCGCTCTGTTCCGGACGAAGCACCGCAGACGCCGCAGGAGGCAAAGCATCTGCCAAGAGTGGATACCATACCTGAGGATCCGGATGTATGCGCGCTTTACGCTGCGCCGGATGGAAGCGTTGCTCTTGCGTGGCAGGAAGGTGTATCTGTGCTGACCCCGCTGGAAGCACAGATGCATTCTCCCATCCTGAGCAGCCGTACGAAGCTGATTCTGCACGATTCTAAAAGTATGCGGCATGTTTTGCAGCAGTATGGCCTGGAAAAAGCGGATGTGGTATTCGACACAGCCCTTGCGGCCTATGATTTGAATCCATCCCAATCAGATTATCCGATTTCAAAAATTGCAACTACATTTTTAGGAATATCTGTTGCGGATGAGGATGCTGCAGGGTGTGCAGAGGCAATTTTTCTCCTGCAGAAGCCGCTGCAGGAGGAATTGGAAAAATCCGGAATGGACTCCCTGTATTTCCGGATCGAGCTGCCCCTGTGCCGGGTATTGTACAATATGGAGTGCCGCGGCATTGCCATTGACCGCGAGCAGCTGACGGCATTCGGAAAAATGCTTTCAGCAAGGATTGCACAATGTGAGGAATTGATTTATGCTTGTTCCGGCGCGCCTTTTAATATCAATTCTCCGAAGCAGCTGGGTGAACTTCTGTTTGAAAAGCTTGGCTTGCCCCCGGTAAAGAAAACAAAAACCGGCTATGCAACAAATGCCGATGTACTTGAAAAGCTGAAGAATAAGCACCCGATTATCCCTGCTATTATGGATTACCGGATGCTGACAAAGCTGAAGTCGACCTACGCAGATGGACTGCTGAAGGAAATTGGGGATGACGGCAGAATCCATACGACATTTCAGAATCTGGTTACAGCTACCGGGCGCCTGTCATCGACAGAGCCCAATTTACAGAATATTCCCGTGCGAACGGATTTAGGCGCGGAAATTCGAAAAATGTTCGTTCCAAAGCCGGGGTGCATCCTAGTGGATGCGGATTACAGCCAGATTGAGCTGCGTGTGCTGGCGCACATCGCGGATGATGAGGCAATGCAGAGGGCATTCTGCTCCGGAGAGGATATTCACACGGCTACGGCTGCGCAGGTTTTCGG
>CAVIFH010000334.1:0-2789 GCA_963641615.1 bacterium
AGAGGGAGGAAAGGTAAATCCGGTTCATGCGGTACTCGTCCGTGAGAATAAAGGAACCGTCCCACGGCACTTTCATGTCTCAAAATACGGCATAAGGTTTTGCGGAATACTGGCTTCCAAATAGTGCGCCTGCAAATAGATATCGTTCTCTGAGGTAACTTCCTGAACCCATTCTGACCCCACATAAAATACACCCGCGAGGTATAACTTCAAAGCAAATACCACATCTTTTGGTAATTCTTCCAGAGTTTCCTTTCCCATAATCACAACCACATAATAATGGATCAGGGAACTCATTACATAGGTTGAAAAAGAATTCTGACCATGATAATTCAGGATCGAGCGGTAACTTTCCTGGTTTGCATAGAGAAATTTCATGCATTCTATGATCACTTCCTGTCTGCCTTCTTTCCCGGGATGTCTTTGGATTACCTGATTGAACCAGTCAGAAAAAATCCAATTCATGAGATCAAATTTGTCCTGGAAATGACGATAAAATGTCATCCTGCTGCATTGACATTGTTTTGTGATATCTTCAATCGTAATGTCTGTAATTTGTTTTTTCTTCAGCAGTTCTTTCAGACTGTCCGCAAGCAGTTTTTTCGTGTCGGTTTTTATCAATGAAATTACCCCTTCTGCAGTTACAAAGCACTCCGTATGTAACACAATGGTACATATATTGCCGGTTGTCACTTCACTGGAATTATATCACTGCTATACTGAAAGTGTAAATATTTTTAACGCGTGAAAGGAGCCACTTATGTTTTTCTCAGGTAACAGCAAACTATTTGAAAATGTCTTTACGCAGTTCAGGTTTGGCCCGATGGTGCTGCCTTATGATTACACCGGCGGAAAAGATGAATATCTGGCAAGCCGCAGAAGCGCCTGGCTGGGAGCCTCTCTGAGTCTGTCACCGACTTATGATGTCATTGGCAAAGATGCAATTGCATTTTTGAATGCTACGTGCACCAATCGTGATTTCGGAAGGACACCGGTTGGCGGTTCCAAGCACTGCCTGATCTGCAATGAAAAGGGTCAGATGCTTGCCGACGGTGTTGCAATGCGAATGGAAGAAAACCGCTGGAGAACATACTGGCTTGCTCCTGTTCTGGAATTTTTCCTTCTGAAAAGCAATCTGGAAGTCGAGGGCAAGTGGATCACGGACGAATTTCTGTATCAGCTGGATGGCCCGAAATCACTCGAAATTCTGGAAGAAGTCATGCAGGCAGATATCCACGACCTGAAATTCGGAAAGAATCAAAAGATGGTGATTGCGGGCAGGAACGTTCTGGTTCACCGCCTGGGGATGTCCGGTGCGCTTGCCTATGAGATCCATGGCCAGGCAGCAGACGCAGATGCTGTATATGAAAGCATTTATACCGTTTTGAAAAAGTATGACGGCAGACAGCTTGGATTCCGCAATTACTCTGCTTTGAATCACACGCCTGCAGGTTATCCCAACCAAGATATCCATTATCTGTATCCCTGCTATACAAGCGGTGATGATTTGAAAGCCTTTGTTACCTCGGATCATGTTATGCAGATGGGCTGCGCCCCATGGTTTATGACAAATGGCAGTGCTTCGGATCATCCGGAAAATGCATTTATGACCCCCTATGATGTGGGTTGGGGCAATCTGGTGAACTTCGATCACGAATTCCCGGGTAAAGCAGCATTGAAGGAATTGAAAGAGAATTCGCCCTATACGATGGTCACCCTCGAATGGAATGCGGAAGATGTCGGCAAAGTATATGCTGCTCAGTTCGATGGGACATCTGATGTGGTAGATCCGATTGAACATTACAGTGTGGCTGTAGAACGCAGTCAGATGGGCACGCTTCGCATTGACTATGTCATGAAAAATGGAGAAAGGGTTGGCATTGCCAGCGGGAAAGTCAACGCATATTATGAGCACCGCATCCTCTCACTTGCAAAAATCAAAAAGGATTATGCTCATGCGGGAGAGGAAGTAATCGTCCTCTGGGGAACACCTGGCACAAAGCAGATAGAGATTCGTGCCACCGTTGCCAAATTCCCGTATTATGACGGCGAATATCGCAATGAGACCTGTGATGTTATGACATTGATACCTGCGCGTCCGTACCTGAATAAATAAACACCCGGGGACAGTTCTTTTGTCCTACAAGGGCACTGTTGGGCTGCGCTGCACCAAAGTGTAAAGGGAAAATGCTTGCCGCAGGCAGCAAAGTTTTTGCAGTCGTAAAGCTGCAAAACTGAATATGGTATTTGCATTGGAAAATTTGATTTTGACTGACAGGCCCTGCCCGGCAGTTTAAGTCTGTGCGCCTTTGCATGGAAATTTTGGAAAACATCCGACTGTTTTGAAGGTCGGATGTTTTCTTTTCTGCATTTTCGCCACCCTGTGGCCATATTATGCGGTGCTGCCGTTTTATACAGAGCCGCCGGCTCCCTAGATTCGGCTGAGCAGCGTCTGGGCGGAGAGGGAGGAAAGGTAAATCCGGTTCATGCGGTACTCGTCCGTGAGAATAAAGGACTTGGGCAGATCGTCGCAGGGAATTACCTCCCCTTCCTTTTCGCACTTTTCCAGAAATTCCCGGGTGCGCTTTGAGGTAGAGGTGTTGTCCAGGTCAAAGATGCCGATGATGCTCTTTTCCCGCACAGCCATATCGTTCCCGATGGATAAATACATGGCAAGCTCCTTAATATATACTCTATCCGCATTGTACGGTCTGACATGCCTTCCGTCAAGCTTATTTTCATGATGCGGATAAACCCGGCAGCACTGTCATGCGGAAGCTGTTAAAATA
>CAVIFH010000335.1:0-2784 GCA_963641615.1 bacterium
GCTCAGTAGGAATGAAATTCGAACATGGAGAATATTTTATTGCAGATCTTATTGTCTCCGGAATGATTTACCGAAGTGCTTTGAAAGAATGCACCACTGCTGCCACTGAAAGCGCTGCGCACCCTATTGGGCGCGTCGTTATTGGCGTAGTTTCAGGAGACATTCACGATATTGGAAAAGACATTATTGTCAGTCTGCTGCAAGCTGATCAATTTGAAGTCATTGATCTGGGAATTAACGTAAAGCCCGATCAGTTTGTGCTTGCCGTGCAAAATTACAGGCCGGATATTCTGCTGCTCAGCGGTGTTCTGACAACAGCGCAAGAGACAATGATGCAAACCATTCGTGCTCTGAAACAGGCGGGGCTGCGTGACAGCATTAAAATACTTGTCGGCGGGTTGTGTACCAGCGAATATTTGATGCACTGTGTTGAGGCCGATGGCTGGGCATACGACAGCAAGAGAACATTGGAATTCTGCAAGGAGGTTATGCATGCTAAAAAAGCATAGTGAGCAAACTCCCGTTTATGCTGCTGTATACAAAAAGCTTCGAACGCAAATTTTTTCAGGCCTATATAAGCCTGGCGACATGCTTCCTTCCGAAAAGCAGCTGTGTCAGGAATTCTGTGCCAGCCGGGAAACCGTACGAAAAGGCATGCAGCAGCTGGAGCACGAAGGGCTGATCTATTCGAAAGCAAAAATAGGTTACTTTGTCAGCAGGCCGAATCACAACGATATGATTCTTTCCATGTCGGATGATGTAAAAAATACCATAGTTCAATATCGCGACATACACGGAATTCTTCCCAGTGAAGAGCTGCAAAAGCTTTTGGAAATTCCTGCCAGCAAAAAAATAATTGAATTTTCAATGATTTCCAGAGACCCCGCTGGGCTGCCTATCTCATACGACGTAAAGTACATCCCCTATGAACGAGCGTATCCATCCGTAGAAAGTGAAATTCGATATGCGGTTCTCCCGGATTTGACTTTTTCGAAATTGACCACTTTTTCTGTATATACGCAGGTTGAGGTATCCGCAGTTCCCGCTGAGAAGGAAATTGCTGCCGCTTTGAACTGTGCAGAAGGAACACCGCTCTTATTGATTCGCCAGGTTTTTATCCATCAGGACGGGAGAAGAGTGGGCTGCCAATTTCACTACGCTCGAACGCCATATGGGAAACTAACCGGTACCTCCGGGGTTCGCCAGGATTGAGGCAATGCTGTATAAGTTTCCATGAGATTTTATCTTAACATGGAATACATAAATTGCAAAAAATATGCAATTCTGCCTTAAAAATTCGCGCTGCCTTTCTTCTTTCGATATTCCAGATATCCCTCCAATATAAGTGAGGCAGCTACTGCGTCAACGGTCTCCTTGCGCTTTTTTCCATGGTAATTGTGGGCAGAAAGAATGTTGTGTGCCTCTACCGTCGTACGGCGTTCATCCCACATGACAACCGGGATGCCGGACGCATCCTGAAGCATTTTGGCAAATTCTCTGCAGAGCTGTGCCCGGGGACCTTCTGTGCCATCCATATTTTTAGGGAGGCCTACTGCAATTTCCCCCACTTGGTTCTCCTGTGCAAGCCGGACGATATCCGCTATGGCTTTTGACGCATTTCTGCTTGGAATAACAACTGCAGTGCCTGTAATTGAACACAGCATATCTGAAATTGCAACTCCCGTACGTGCGTCGCCGTAATCTACTCCCATGATCTTCATCATTTAATTTCCTTCTTTTTATGCAGACAGATGCATAGAGCCTTCTGCCTCAAAATAAAGTTATGAGCCCAGTGGATTCACTGAGCTCATAAGTTTTTCAGCAAATTATTTCTTTACTTTCTTGGCGGCCTTGGCTTTCGCCTTTGCCTCCTGCAGTTTCTTTTCTTCTGCCTTCTTCGCTTCGGCAGCTGTTTCGTTCGAGGAAACCGCCCACTTCGCAAGCTCAATGCGCACCTGATCCGCGCTTGTTTCCAGAACGACCTTCTCTTCCTTTACGTTTACAACGGTACCGCAGATTCCTCCGATGGTGGTAATCCGGTCACCGACCTTTACGGAAGAACGCATTTCTTCTGCTTCCTTCTTCCGTTTGTTTTCAGGACGAATCAGCATAAAGTAGAAGACAGCCAGCATAACTACCAGCATGAGAATGGTGCTGCTCATGCCGGCCGAGGTGGAAGCAGTCGAGGTTGTTTCAGTGAGGAAAAAGCTCATGGAAATATACTCCTTTTTTGTTTAATATGTCACCTATTATAACATTCCAATACGAAATTGCAAGAGCAATTTGCGGCTTTTATATGCATACGTGAGGTAAGGCGCATATGCAGTATTGTTTAGAGATAGCAGACCGTTTCTTCTGCCGGGCGGATCTGGGCATGTCTTGCAGAAGGAGCCGAGCCCTCTGCCGGGTAACCCGTCGGCAAAAGATTGCGTATGCAGATGTTCTCCGGCAAATTCAGCGCAGCCTTCACCTCAGATTCATTGAATCTGCCTACCCAGCAGCTTCCAAGGCCAAGTGCGGCCGCTTCCAGCATCATATGTGTGGTAACAATTGCGGAGTCCGTCGTGCCGAAATCATACCCGTCATATATAAGGCCCTTTGCACTGCGGGTTTTATCGAAACCGATTACAAAAACGACCGGTGCGTTAAAAGTACATGGGGTTACCTGTGAAAGTGCCTTTCTGGCCTTTTCACTCTCCGCTACATAAATTTTCTCCGGCTGATTGTTGCAGGCGCTGGGAGCCACTCTCCCGGCTTCCACGATTTTATCAATCTGTTCTTTTG
>CAVIFH010000336.1:0-2783 GCA_963641615.1 bacterium
GAAAAATTCTGGTGCATCAAACAATGAAATCTGACCATTGTGGCGCTTGTACATACCCATCCTCCAAATTAAGTGCAAGGTTTTTGACTGTTAACACGCTGTTCCCTTGCACCTATTATAACACAAATGGGTCACAAATGCTTGTATTTCAACACCTTTTTGAATTGGAAGCAGACACTAAATAACTACGTCTTTATCCAATGGTTTGATTGTAAACATATCCAATACAGTAATTGAAATTCCGTCTTCTAATAGGATATCCGCTGCTTTCATTGCTTCATGAACCATAATTCCGGAAGCAATCACCACTGCATCATTTCCCTCTCGAAGAGCAATTGCCTTTCCAATTGGGATTTCACTGCTATCAGCATAGATCTTTGCATACTCTTTACGTCCTGTACGAATATACTTGACTCCGGGACGATTAATGCATTGCCTAAGAACACTTTCCAACTGCACGGCATAAAATATTTTTACTGCCTGCCTAACTGCGGCAATTCATTTTAGGAATTGCCAATGTTGTTTAATGCGCTTTTTCTGAAGTTTACTGCTCCTGCAGCTTTGCAAAAAGCTGCTTCAGTGCCGGATAGATACCTGCGAAATTGCGGTACTGCTTTTCATAGCGGGCGGAAATCTCCGGATCTGGCTCGACGGTTCTGCGGACGGAGACGAGCGCATCGGCACAGGCCTTCACGCTGCCATACAATCCGCATCCGACCATTGCCAGCATTGCGCCGCCATAGCCGGGGCCTTCCTCTGTCTGGGGAATGTCCAGGGGAATATTCAGAACGTTTGCAAAAATTTTGCACCAAAGCGGACTCTTGGCACCGCCGCCGCAGATCTTGGAACGCTCCACGTGAATCCCCAGGCTTTTTGCGACTTCGAAGCTGTCGCGAATGGCAAAGGCCACTCCCTCCAGCACTGCCTGCACCATATCGGAGCGGGAGGAATCCATGGTCATGCCAAGGAATGTCGCACGGGCGTTGGTATCATTGATCGGGCTGCGCTCCCCCATCAGGTACGGCAGAAAATAGACATGGTTCGTGCCAAGCTTTTCATCCGTAATGTTCTTTTGCTCGGATGCATAATCCTTGGTCTGCAAAATCTCATCGCAGAGCCACTTGTTGCAGCTTGCCGCTGAGAGCATGCAGCCCATCAAATGGAAATGTCCGTCGGCGTGGGCAAAGGCATGCAGCCCGTTGGTCGAGTCCACTCCGAACTTATCTGAGGAGATGAACACTGTGCCGGAGGTACCAAGGCTGATATTGCACGCGCCGTCACCGACCGTGCCGGTACCGACAGCGGCAGCCGCATTGTCGCCGGCTCCCGCAACGACCTTTGCAGTCTTCGGGAGGCTCACATCGGCTGATACATTACCGATTACCTGGAAGCTTTCAAAGAGCTTCGGCATCTGCTTCTCAGAAATGCTGCAGATATCCAGCATTTCCCTGCTCCAGCACTTGTTTTTCACGTCCAGCAGAAGCATTCCGGAAGCATCGGAATAATCACAGGCATGCACACCGGTCAGCTTATAATTGATGAAGTCCTTCGGCAGCATGATTTTACAAATTCGCTTAAAGTTCTCCGGCTCGTTCTTCTGCACCCACAGGATCTTCGGAGCCGTAAAGCCGGCAAACGCAATATTGGCCGTGAGGTCAGAAAGCTTCTTTCTCCCGATGACGTTATTCAGGTAATCTACTTCCTTATGGGTACGTCCGTCATTCCAGAGGATCGCAGGGCGGATGACCTGATCCTTCTCATCCAGGATCACAAGGCCATGCATCTGGCCGCCGCAGCCGACGCCTGCGATATCATTCAGCTCAATTTTTTCTGTCAGTTCCTTCAAGCCATCCTGAACGGCGCTCCACCAATCCTCCGGGTTTTGCTCCGACCAGCCAGGCTGGGGGAAAGACAGCGGGTATTCCCGCGAAACCGTATTGCAGATATTACCGCTCTCATTCACAAGCAAAAGCTTTACAGCGGATGTTCCAAGGTCAATGCCTACAAAATACTTCATAGAAATTCCTCCCTGCGTATATAAATACGCCTAAAGTGTAATACAGTTTTTACCGTGCCGCAAGTCTGTTCAGGCTCATTTTTATTAGACTATTTTGCTGTTTTAGTAGTTTCAGCACTTCAACTATTTTCACATGGCGAATTTTGTGCATTATTTAATATCCTCATTCTGCAGCCGCGCAATAATCTCCTTGCTCTGCTCATCCGTATAAAAGCGCTCCAAAGAATGAATGCTGTGATGGATGACGGCATTTTCCGGCTTTTTCAGCGACAGCTTATACTGTTCCGGTGTTACACCGAATTGTTTTTTAAATGCGGCAGAAAAATACCGATAATCCGAAAATCCGGATGCCATGCATACGGCGGTCAGTTTCTCCTCTCCATTTGAGATCATCCTGCATGCGCAGTTCACGCGAACGGAATTGACATATTCCTGGAAGCTCTGGTTCAGCGTGCTCTTTATGAAGTGGGAAAGATAGCTCATGGAGAAGCCTTCGGCAGCTGCAAAATCCGAAAGGCGAATTTTATGCATATAATTCTCGTCTACAAAGCGGATCAGAGACTTCAGGCGCTTATTTCGCCGCTCCTGGCTGATGAGCTCCTCGTGTGTAATGGCACGCACCGGAATCCTGCGCAAAATTTCATGGAACAGCAGGCAGACATTTCCAATGCAAAAAAGAGCACTGTATGGCTCCTGACTCAGATACGCCTGCTCTATACTCAAAAGCCGCTCATAGGCGGAGGGCACCATATCCCCAAGATAGCCA
>CAVIFH010000337.1:0-2762 GCA_963641615.1 bacterium
GTATACTGCTGTCTCCGGCGCAAGCTGGGAGAGTCTGACTGCCCGCCGGGACAGCGACACCATCCAGCTCTTTACCTCACAGTGCTCTCAGGTAAGCTACGCCATCTCGGAGATCATCCATCTCTTTGCAAGTATCGTCTCTGCCGCGGTGCAGCTTGCCATTGCGCTGATGATGAGCGCCCCGGTTACAGCACTGGTATGCATTCTTGGAGTCTGCATGCTGGGGGTGTTTAAGCCTCTTCGTAAAAAATCCCGGGAGTATGGAGATGAAATGATCCGCATCAGCCGGGAATTTTACGGAGAACTGCAGAATCAGCTTTCCGGAATCAAGGAAGTTCGCGCCTACGGCGTGGAGCGGGAGCACACGGCCCTTTTCGAGAATATCAGCCAGTCCTTTAAGACTGCCCGAATGAAGTATATCCGCCAGAGCAGCGTGCCGGGAGTAGTCTACTCCGTAGCCGCCGCTCTGCTGATTGCCGGGGTCTATCTGGTATGCACCCTGGGAATGCGGGTGGAAACAGACCGGCTGGTGGTGCTGGTGTATGTTTTTGCCCGGCTGTGGCCGATTTTTTCCGGCTTCCAGGGGCGCATTCAGGGCATCAACAGCTGCGTTCCGGCCTATGAGAAGCTGAAAGAAGCGCTGCAGGAAATGCAGCCGGAGAGCACCGGTGAGGAGCAGAACGTTTCCTTTGCCGACTGGCACACTGCATCCTTTGAGCATGTCCGCTTTGCCTATCGGGACAGCGACACCGAGACGCTCAGCAATGTCAGCTTTGCCCTGAAGCGTGGGGAGATTCTGGCGCTCCTTGGGCGAAACGGCGCGGGGAAAACCACCGCCGTAAATTTAATGCTGGGCTTTCTGCTCCCCAGTACAGGGGCAATCAGGGTGGATGGGGAAGCTCTTTCCCCGGCCAATATCCGGGCATGGCGGCGTCAGGCGGGCTATGTTCCCCAGGATCCCCTGATCCTCAATGCTTCTGTACGGGAGAATCTGACCCGCTTTCACCCCAAGGCAACGGAAGCGGATCTGATCGCCGCTCTGAAGACGGCGATGGCATATGACTTTGTATCCGGCCTTCCCCAGGGGCTGGACACCATGCTGGGGGAACGGGGCGTGCGTCTGTCCGGCGGACAGCGGCAGCGCATTGTGCTTGCCCGGGTGCTGCTTGGGAGCCCCAGTCTGATCATTCTGGACGAGGCGACCAGCGCGCTGGACTACGAGAGTGAGTCGGTCTTCCGGGATGTGATCAAAAATATGCGGGGGAATGCGGCGGTTGTCATCATCGCGCACCGGGCCGCGACGGTGAGCATGGCAGACCATGCGGTTGTGCTGGAAAACGGAACCATAGCCGAGCAGGGCACCATTCAGGAGCTTTCCGGCAAACCGGAGGGATATCTTTCCGGGATGATGGATTTATAATGGAGGGCTGAGGAATGACGCCTGACGGCGAAAAGCGAACAATGACAGTAGCCCAGTGGTATGCCCTTGCCCTGACCGGCGCGGCGCCGACCATGCGCATCCGGCTGGATGGCGACAGCATGCGCCCTCTCATTCGCCGCAATCGCGATACAGTCACCATTGTGCCCCTGAAGCGAAAGCTCATACGGGGGGATGTGGTGCTGTTTGAGTACCCTGAAGGGCGCTATGTGGTGCACCGGGTTTACCGGATTGAGGGGAATCTGGTCCGGACATTGGGAGACCACTGCCGGAACGCGGAGCCTTTTTTCCTGGAATCCAAAGTCCTTGGCCTGGTCATTCAGGCAAATCGGGGCGGGAAGACCATTGCCTTGGATACACCCTTTGCCCGTGCCATGGGGCGCGTATGGATGGCGGCGCTGCCGGTACGCGAGGTTTACTGGAACGGCAGAGCCCTTGCAGGTCGCGCTCTGAGAAAGCTTCACATTCTGAAAAAATAAATTGAAACGGAGTGCGGCGAATGCTTACGCTCAAAAAAGAACATGCTGTTTTGCTGGCGCTCCTTCGCTATGAGCTCTTCGGCATAGAGCCGGAGAGTATCTCAGCGGATACGGACTGGTCAGCGGTTTTTGAAGAGGGGATTCGGCATGCGGTTTCTCCTCTCCTTTTTCGCGGGCTGAATCACATGGAGTCTGTTCCGGAGGAGATATTAAGCCGGGCCTATGCCATGGCAGTTTCCTCTGCCCAGATGTCGGAACAAATGCTGCAGGAGCAGCAAAAGATAATAGACTGTCTGCACGGGCAGGGGATTCCCTGCGCCATTTTAAAAGGATTCAGCGCTGCCTGTATGTATCCCCACCCGGAGCTGCGTGTCCCCGGGGACATTGACCTGTATGTAGGGGAAGAGAACTTTTCAAAATCCTGCCGGGCTCTGGAAGAATTCCAATTTAGCCTTGTCCGCAGGTCGGAAAAGCACTGGGAGTACCGGAAAAAAGGGATAGAGCTGGAAGTGCACCCTGCGGTGTCCAAATTTCCCAATACGGAGAAGGGAAATTTCACAAGAAAATTTGTTTCCTCAGCATGGCAGCATATCGAGACGGCGCAAATCATGGGAATTTCTTTCCCGTGTCTGGAAGGGGAGTACCAGCTGTTTTCCCTCCTGACGCACATGGAAAATCACGTCACCTCCGACGGGATCGGGCTGCGTCAGCTGTGCGACTGGGCTGTTGCTGTAAATCACCTGCGAAGCAGGATTGACGACGGAGTACTGAATCACCTGGAGCAATGCGGGCTTCTTTACTTTGCGAAAAGCGTCACAAGGCTCTGCGAAGTGTACCTCGGTATG
>CAVIFH010000338.1:0-2760 GCA_963641615.1 bacterium
ACACCATACAGGTATACCCTTGCTCCCTCTGACGGAGCGTCTGCCAGGTGGCGCACCGCCCGCTCAAAAAATTCTGCTCCTGTCAGATTGTGAAACCAGTCCCCGAGGCTTCCAATTTGCGTGTGAAACAGAGGCTGGTAAAAGTAAAAGAAATCCGGGCCGTGCAGGCCAACATTGTAAAGCTGAGGAAAGCGGCTGATTGAACGCTGAAGTGCTTCCGGGAGCATCTTCACGGCTTCATCGCCAAATCGAAAATGCGCATAATAAGACGGCGTAGAGACCACCTCCGTAAAAATACGGCGCTTCCGCGCGGAACACGTCCATTCTACACTATATTTCCCTATTTGAACAGTGGAAGCAGAAAGTTTTTCTTCAAACTTAGGGCAGCACCGCACAAAGAGGAAAGAGAGATTACTGAGGGTCCTTTGCCCAAGCTAAAGCCTGAGCAGTGCGTATGTATCTCAGACCTTTCAAACTGAAAATTGCAAAAGATCCGGCAGATGCCGCTGACGAACCCAGCAGTGCTGCCTATGCCAAAAAGCAGGCGGAACGAATACCGCAAAAATTGAATATTCATGTTTTTAACTTTTTTGAAATTCCGACTTCGGAGGGCAGCACTGAGCCCCTCCGATTCTTTTAAGAAGAAAATGCAGGATTTCATTCATAAAAATTCAGGGACGAGCATGATATCTTCCGCAGAATCTGCCTGCATTCAGAATAATTTTCGATTTCTTTCGAAAAAACGTTAAAGTTGATACAAATTTATTTGCATCGATGAAAAAATTCAGTGCACTAAATTGAAAAATTAAATGAATGCTTGACAAGGATAAAATGCAGAACTATAATGATTTTATTCACGATTTGGAAACACGGAGTTGCGCCGCATTTTTGCAGCAAAACCTGTGAAGGATGAAGGGAGCGGGAAAGTTGAATTCAAAGTTTCTCCTGTATGTGTTGAAACGATTCGCTATGGCGGTGTTTACGATATTTTTGGTGATTGCGATCACGTTTTTTGTGATGCACGCCATCCCGGCGAGTCCCTTCAGCTCCGAAAAAGCGAAATCCGATGAGACCATTGCGGCGCTGGAGGCAAAGTACGGGTTTGATAAGCCGGTTCCGGTGCAGTTCCTCAACTATTTAAAGGGAATTTTGCATGGAGACTTTGGCCTTTCTACAAAGTGGGTCGGCTCTACGGTCATTGACCTGATCAAGGGCGGCTTTTCCTACAGCGCGAAGCTGGGACTTTCAGCAGCGGCAATGGCCATTGTGTCCGGCGTGCTGCTGGGGGCAATCGCCGGATTGAAACGAGGAAAATGGCCGGATCGGGTGATTCAGGTCGTTACGACGGCGCTGGTGAGTATGCCGTCCTTCGTAATCGCGACGCTGCTGCTGATCATTTTCTGCCTGAAGCTGGAGTGGGCGCCGACAATGGCCACACAGGAGGGCGGTATGGTTCTGCCTGCGATTTCCCTCGCAATGTACCCAATGGCCTACATCACGCGTCTGGAGCGCTCCGCCATGCTGGATGTGCTGGGGCAGGACTACATCCGTACGGCACGCGCGAAGGGACTGCGCAACAGCAAGGTGATTTTCAAGCATGCGCTGAAAAACGCAATGGGTCCGGTGATTACCTATGCCGGACCGATGGTAGCGTACATTTTGACGGGCTCCATGGTCGTTGAGAATATTTTCTCCGTTCCGGGCCTTGGACGGCTCTTTGTAAACAGCATGCTTCGTACGGATTACATGATGATCATGGGCGTGACGATTTTCCTGGCGGTGATCATGGTTTTGATGAATTTCCTGGCGGATGTGCTTTACAAGGTAATGGATCCGAGAATTGATCTTTCGTAAAAAGGAGGCGGAAAATTACGAATACCCCGAATGAACCCAAAAAGAGCTTCTTATCCATGCAGATAGACCCTGCACTGTTTCAGCCCGCCTCCGACGAGGAGAAGGCACAGCAGCTGACCCAGCGCCAGTCTGTGTCCTTTTTCAAGGATGCCATGGGACGATTAAAGCGCAACAGGCTTGCCATGTTCTGCCTGTGGCTGCTGATTGTAATCACGCTGATCGCCATTTTTGTGCCGATGTTTTACCCCTATACCTATACGCAGCAGGATGTCAGCGGCAAGCATATGGCTCCCTTTGAATACTCCAAAAAGGAGCAGGCACGCATTGCGGCGGGGGAAAAGGTATTTCCCCATATTATGGGCACGGACAATCTGGGCCGTGACTACTGCATCCGCGTCATTTACGGCACCCGAATTTCCCTAATGGTCGGCTTCGTGTCGGCGCTGATCGTCATCGTCATCGGCATTATATACGGCTCCATCTCCGGCTATTTCGGCGGCCGTGTAGACCTGATTATGATGCGTATTGTGGACGTGATTTACTCTCTGCCTGATGTGCTGATCGTGATTTTGCTGTCTGTTGCCATTAAGGATATGATCAGCGAATCCAAAAATGACCTGGTCGTGCGCCTTGGACCGGGCATGATTTCCATATTTATCGTTTTCGGCCTGCTGTATTGGGTGGGCATGGCACGCCAGGTGCGCGGCCAGGTGCTCTCCATTAAAGAGCAGGAATATGTACTTGCTGCCAAGGCAACCGGCGCAAAGCCTGCACAGATTATCCGCAAGCATATGCTGCCCAACTGCATTTCCGTAATCATCATTACGGCGGCCATGCAGATTCCAAGTGCGATTTTCACGGAGTCCTTCCTGTCGTTCGTCGGTATGGGCGTGTCCATGCCGATGC
>CAVIFH010000339.1:0-2760 GCA_963641615.1 bacterium
GTCATAGTGCGATGCTTGCAGCCGTAGTAGTAGAAATCCTTGTACTTTGAGCCGTCCGGCTTGTGTTTTATGCTTTTGTTGCCATACATGCCTGCACCGCAAATGGGGCATTTTACAATCCCGGACAGAAGATGTATCTTGGTTTCATTTCCACGGTCAATACGCTCGTATTTTTTCGCCTGCGCTAGTGCCTTTACCTGTGCTTCATGCCAAAGATCTTCCGGAATGATTGCTTCATGAAGACCATCTACCAGCAGATAATCGTCCTGCTCGACCAACTTGTATTCATTCCTTGTGCCATGCACCTTTTCGGTTTTGCGTCTCCCATAGGCAATTTTTCCACAATAAACGGGATTTTTAATGATTTTGCGTATGAGTGCTGCATTGAACAGGGGACTTTTACCATTTTGACGCTGAATCTTATATATTCCGTGATTTGCAAGATATTTTGCCAAACCATTTGCGCCGGTAGTGGTGTGAACATACTGGTCGAATATAATGCGGATTGCCTTTGCTTCTTCCTCGTTGATAATCAGCTGCCCATTTTCAAGCTGATAGCCGTAAGGAGCAAAGCCGCCGTTCCACTTTCCCTCACGTGCCTTTTGGATTCTGCCTTCCATTGTCTGAACACGGATGTTTTCACGTTCAATTTCTGCAACAGCGGAAAGAACGGAAATCATCAGTTTTCCAGCGTCCTTGGAGGAGTCAATACCGTCCTCCACACAAACTAAGTTTACACCGAAGTCCTGCATGACCTGCAATGTAGACAACACATCAGCGGCATTTCTACCGAAGCGGGAGAGCTTAAATACCAAAACGAAAGAAACGCCGTCTTTACCGGACTTGATGTCTTCCAGCATTCTGTTAAATTCGGCGCGTCCTTCAATGGACTTGCCGGATTTGCCGGCATCCTCGTATTCGCCAACGATTTCATAGTCATTATACTCTGCAAATGCCTTCATTCTTGCTTTCTGTGCATCCAGGGAGTATCCTTCAATCTGAATGGTGGTAGACACTCTTGTGTAAATATATACCTTTACTCTATCTTTTGCCATGACACACCTCTCAGTTCTTCTCTGTCTTCTGCTCCAGCATCTTAATGGAATCCAGATAATCCTGTTCGACAGAACTAAGCGTTCTTGCTTTATATTTCCGGTACTCTGTCGTTGCCTTGTCTACCGCCTGCTTATGTGAAATACTGCCGTTGCCAATCAAAAGCTGCTCTCCGCTCATGGTCAGTATCCGATCCAGATGTTCCGCCCAATCCTGCATAGTCATGGCCTGTTCCCGTTCTGCCTGACGTTCTGCAAAGTCCAGATAGCCGGATACAAGTTGGCCCATAGCGCGAAGCTCTTTTTCGTTGAGGTAATTCTTTGCGATGACGGCTTCTTTCAGCGTAGGTTGATTGCCTGCGAAGGTGGTCAAGCCCATAAATTCCTTTTCAGCATCGGCGCGCGTGTAGATGACCTCAGCCGCTGTCTGCCCGTGAACGGCGTAGTGAATCTTATTCTGGACTTTTTTGAAGAACTCTATGGAAATATCTGCATGGGGGTCATAGTCGATGCTTGTGGCGTAGATTTCCAGAACCTGACGATAGAAGACTTTCTCTGATGCACGGATATCGCGGATACGTTCCAGAAGTTCCTTAAAATAGCCGCCACCACCAAGGTTTTTCAATCTTTCATCATCCAAGGCAAAGCCTTTACGCATATATTCTTTTAAGACACCGGTTGCCCAGATGCGAAATTGCGTGCCGCGCTTTGACTTCACGCGATAGCCGACAGAGATGATGACGTCGAGATTATAAAACTCTACCGGCTTATCTGAATTTGCAACGTGCAAAATTTGCACATTGCCCTCTCTCAGCAATTCGCCCTCTTCAAAGATATTTTTTATGTGTTTTGATATCACTGAGCGGTCACGCTGGAAAAGTTCAGCCATCTGCGCTTTTGACAGCCACACAGTATCTCCGTCAAAGGTAGTTTCAATCTTGGTCAATCCGTCATCCGTGGTGTAGATGATAATATCCGACTGTTTGTTGTCCATATTGTTCTCAAGCACAGCAGTCACCCCTTAAATTTATGTACCTTGATGCAGAGAGACTAAATGCTCTCTGCATCAAGTTTGGACATAGTTTCTATGACGATTATATCATACTGCTTTCGCTCTTTCAATAGGAAGCTCATCGCATTTATGCAATTCTTTATCCTTTTTAGCATTGATCAATTCATGCGGAGGTTCCGGAAGGTGTTCCAAATCCAAGGTATCCGCGTATTTCTCAATCAGATTAGCAAGCAAATCGGCCAAGCTGCTCCACTCGTCCTTTTCATTCCAATTCGCTATAACGACCCACCGTCCTTTCTTTGCTTCCGCGCTGCGTGTACGCCTTAATCACATCAGGCGGAATTTTATCAAGCACAGCCTTTGCTGCAGCATAATCACTTTGCAGTTTGGCATCTTGCAGCCTCTTCAGCACACTCTGCTGCTGGCTCTTTGCCAACTGTTCTGTCAGGACGTCGTTTGTCTTTTTCAGGTTATCCTTCTCTGTTTCTGCTGTTGCGAAGCACTTCTGATATTTCTTCATCTGTGTTTCCATTGCAGCAACATTCGGAATGTACTTGTCCAGAAAAGCTATGATCTGAGCCGTGCGTTCCTTATAGTTGCTGAATTTTACATCAGAAAGCAGTGCATCCAGTTTTTCGGCTTGCTTTGTCAGCCGCGTCATTTCCTTGAACACTCTGGGTGGAATATGGTCGCGTC
>CAVIFH010000340.1:0-2757 GCA_963641615.1 bacterium
AAGTACGGAAATACCGATATATTTGAGGAGGCCGCTTATGGATTACGCAAAAGAGTCCCTCCGACTGCACGGGCAGTGGAAGGGCAAAATTGAAGTAAACGCAACCGTTCCGGTTGCAACAAAGGACGATCTGTCTCTAGCATACACGCCGGGTGTTGCTGCTCCCTGTCTGGAGATTCAGAAGGACGTCAACAAATCCTATGAACTGACGCGCCGCCACAACCTGTGCGCAGTCATTACCGACGGCTCCGCTGTCCTTGGACTCGGCGATATTGGGCCGGAAGCCGGCATGCCGGTCATGGAAGGAAAGTGCGTGCTGTTCAAATCCTTCGGCAATGTTGACGCTTTCCCTCTTTGTGTCAAGACAAAGGACGTAGATGAATTTGTAAATGCTGTTTACCTGATTTCCGGCTCCTTCGGCGGCATCAACCTGGAAGACATTGCTGCCCCCCGCTGCTTTGAAATTGAGCGGAAGCTGAAGGAAAAATGTGATATTCCCATTTTCCATGACGACCAGCATGGTACGGCTGTCATTACCCTTGCCGGTCTTCAGAACGCGCTGAAGGTCGTCGGCAAGAAAAAAGAGGACGTTAAAATCGTTACCTCCGGTGCGGGTGCCGCCGCTATCGCAATTGTAAAGCTGCTTCTGAGCGCCGGGTTCAAGAATATTGTCATGACCGACCGCACCGGTGCCATTTATGCAGGGCGCGAAAAGCTGAACTGGATAAAGGAAGAAATGGCCGAAGTAACCAATCTGCAGAAGGAAACCGGAAAACTGGTCGATGTCATCCGCGGCGCAGACGTGTTTATCGGCGTCTCCGGCCCGGGAACGCTGACCACCGAAATGGTGCAGACAATGGCAAAGGATGCCATCGTGTTTGCCTGTGCCAACCCGACCCCTGAAATTTTCCCGGAGGACGCAAAGAAGGGCGGCGCAGCCGTTGTATCCACCGGCCGCAGTGACTATCCGAACCAGATCAACAATGTGCTTGCCTTCCCGGGTATCTTCCGCGGTGCATTCGATGTGCGTGCATCCGATATCAATGAAGAAATGAAGATGGCTGCTGCCCAGGCTCTGGCCGATCTTGTTACTCCTGAAGAGCTAAGCGCAGACTATATCATCCCCGCCGCATTCGACAAGCGCGTTGGCCCCGCTGTGGCAAAAGCTGTTGCGGAAGCCGCCCGCAGATCCGGCGTCGCCAGAATTTGACATTTTTTGTAAAGCAGGAGCATCCGGAAAAAAAGGATGCCCCTGCTTTTTGTGTGCCCGGTGAGCGCGCATACAAAAACGGTGCAGGTTTTTAGGCCTGCACCGCTCAATATTTATTATATAAAGATAAGGCTTACTTACCGGCGTTTGCGATCTGAGCAGCAACCTCAGCCGCGAAGTCGTCAACCTTCTTCTCAATGCCCTCACCCTTGATCAGGTGAACGGCATCCACAAACGTAACCTTTCCGCCCAGCTTCTTTGCAGCGTCGGCAATATATCCCTCTACGCTGCCTTGGAACAGATCACCGCGGACGAAATCCTGCTGCAGCAGGCAGTTATCCTTGTAGAAAGCATTCAGCTTACCGGCAGCGATCTTCTCCTTGACCTGTGCAGGCTTGGAAGCCATCTTGGGATCGTTGTCCATCAGCGCAACCTGGACCTGCATCTCATGGTCAACATCTGCCTGAGGTACCAGGCTCTTATCCCAGTACTTGGGGTTCATTGCGGCAATCTGCATGGCAACATTCTTGCCGATCTCGGTAGCATCAATTCCGCCCTCAACGGCCAGGTTCACAAGTACACCATGGGTGCCGCCTGCATGAACATAGGCAACGGAAGTGTTCTCCGGGAAGCGGGCGAAGCGACGGATCTGCATATTCTCGCCGATGGACATTACCTTCTCCTGCATGATCTCGGTAACAGTCAGGTTGGAATTCGGATAGGTGCATGCCTTCAGAGCATCCACATCCGCCGGGTTCTGCTGTGCAACAACAATTGCCAGATTCTTTACCAGATCCATAAACGCGTCGGTCTTTGCGGCGAAATCCGTCTCGGAATTGACTTCGATTGCAACACCCACACCATCAACTACGGTCGCGTAGGCAACACCTTCCGCAGCAATGCGGTCAGCCTTCTTTGCGGCCTTTGCCAGGCCCTTTTCACGGAGCCAGTCAACGGCCTTATCCATATCACCATCGGTAGCCTGGAGTGCCTTCTTGCAGTCCATCATACCGACATTGGTCATCTCACGCAGCTTTTTTACATCCTGAGCAGTAAAAGCCATTTTACGATATCCTCCTCAATCCCAGTTGATTATTCCTCTGCAGCTTCTTCCGCAGCAGGCGCAGCAGCTTCCTCCGGTGCAACATCCTCACCCTGGCGGCCCTCAATCGCGGCATTCGCCATGGTAGCGGCGATCAGGCGGATCGCGCGAATTGCATCATCGTTGCCGGGGATAACATAGTCGATCTCATCAGGATCGCAGTTGGTATCTACAATTGCGACGATGGGAATATTCAGCTTGCGGGCTTCAGCAATGGCGTTGCGCTCCTTGCGCGGGTCAACAATGAACAGGGCGGCAGGCAGCTTCTTCATTTCCTTAACGCCGCCGAGATACTTCTCGAGCTTTTCGATTTCGCCCTGATGCTTGATAACTTCCTTCTTGGGCAGCATTGCGAAGGTGCCGTCCTCTTCCATCTTGCGCAGCTGTGCCAAGCGGTCAATACGGGTACGCATGGTGCGGAAGTTGGTCAGCATACCGCCGAGCC
>CAVIFH010000341.1:0-2750 GCA_963641615.1 bacterium
ATGCCGTACTGTCCAAGCCTTTCGGAGCAGACATCTGCTGCAGCTCCGTGCAGGAAGCAGCCGCAGGCTGCGGCCTCAATTGGTTTTAAATGCTGACCAAGCAGGGAAGTGATGATACCCGCAAGAACATCCCCGCTTCCGCCGACGGCCATGCCGGGATTGCCGGTCTGGTTGATATAGATGTTTTCGCCGTCGGTAATGCAGGTCCTGTGCCCCTTGAGTACGACAATACAGCCGGTATCCTGAGCAGCACGCAGAGCGTCTGCCTGCCTGTCTCTTGTGACAGGATAACCGAGGCGCGCGAATTCTCCCGCATGAGGCGTAAGAATGGTGATGCCGTTTCGCTCACGGAGCAGATCCATATGGCGTGCGGCAATGGTGATGGCGTCTGCATCCAGAACAAGCGGACACTTTGCTTCCCTTATTACATGGCAGACAATGGCCTGCGTATCGTCTGATATTCCCAGTCCGCACCCGAGCAGAAGAGCATCCATTTTTTGCAATCGGTTTTCAATTTCTTCCATTGCGTCCACGCTGAGCATCCCGCCTTTGTCAGGAAGGGGAAAGACGATTGCTTCATTCAGCTTTATTGCTTCAATCTGGTATATGCTTTCCGGAACACCGAGGTATACCAGACCGGCTCCGCTGCGCAGGGCCCCCATTGCCGAGAGGTACGCAGCCCCTGTGTACCCCCGACTGCCGCACAGAAGCATAATTTTCCCGAAATTTCCCTTATGGCTCTCGGCGGGACGGTCCGGCAAAATAGAGAGCACGTCCTTATGACTTAAAATCATTGTGCCCCTCCGGGATGTTCCAGTTCCTGCTGCTGTGAATAGATGTCCCACAGATCGTCGCTCATTTCATAGAGAATTCGCCTTGGGCGGAAACAATCCGGCGCGGTACGAATCAGCTCCATGGTCAGCAGAATTTCGTCTCCTTCACTGCATCGGCCGTAGGCCATGGATTCCCTTTGATCCATATGCAGCCACAGGTCAGCCGTAACCTCCTCACCGCACCACGGGCAGCGGTATTTTCGCAGCTTTTCATCGGCATGCGCATCGGCGGGAGATGAATAAGTGTCCTTTATGGGCAGCTCCGCAAAGGCTCTGCTGACATATTCATTGCCGTATTCCGACAGATCCAGGTGATTGCACACAAGCACGGTATTTCTGGAGTCGTTCAGCGCATCGTGGGCAGTGTCGCCCTTTTCATTCAGAATTTTCAATGCGTCATCCAGCGCCATTTTTCTGGAAAAGCGCATGATTTCCCGGCTGAATATCCGCTGCAGGTCATAGGTATCCGGCAGATTGGAGACATCTATTCCATGCAGAAGCATGTTGTCAACAAGAATAGGCAGATCAGATCGGCTCCAGGTCATGAAGCTGTATTCCTCTCCGCAGAATGCCATAAACTTCTCGAAAGCCAGCGGAAAAGGAAGCCCCTGCTCAGCCAGAAGCTTATCGCGGATTCCGGTGAGCGTAACAATTTTCCGGTGAAGCTTCGTATAATATTGCGGCTTAATATAAAGCCGCAGTTCATCCGTTTTTTCAAAGGCGTCATTCAGCTTCACAGCACCGATTTCGATGATTTCCCCGGGCAGGCATACAGGCTCTGTGATAATTTCGCATTCCGAGCCGCACTGGTTCCATTCCAGGTCAAATATGATATAGTTCATATACAGCCTTCTTTGTACAATCGTAATACCGGTATACTACCATAAAATATACTGTTTGTCACATGCTGTCTTAAGAAATATTCGTCGAAAAAGATTGCGCAAAAAGGGAAATATTGCTAAAATAGCTGCAATGGGACTTTCCTCAGCTGAATTGGAAGGAGAAAAGATAAATGTCAATTCAATCAATTGTAATGAAGGTCATGTTTAAGCGCAGTGATGATGAAAGAGATTCCAAAATCCCAATGCCGGTGGGCGTGACATGCAGAAATGACATTTCTTACGGCTCCTCCGGCAGAAATAATCTGCTGGACGTTTATTTCCCGGAGAATACCAAAGGCCATCTTCCGACAATTGTGGATGTTCACGGCGGCGGCTATGTGTACGGATCAAAGGAGTTATACCGCCGTTATTGTATGGATCTGGCGCGGCGGGGCTTTACAGTCATTAATTTTAACTACCGCCTTGCGCCCAAGTATAAATTTCCGTCGCCGCTGGAGGATTTGAACGCGGTGATGACATGGATCACTGAAAACGCAGACGCATACCCTGTGGACGTAAACAGGCTGCTCCTTGCGGGAGACTCCGCGGGCGCGCAGCTTGCAAGCCAATATGCGGCCATTTACAGCAATGCCGCATATGCATCATTGTTTTCCTTTAAAGTCCCGGATATATGCATCCGCGGAGCGGCGCTTAACTGCGGCATGTACGATCTGACGCGGGAAGACGGGGACAAACGAAAAGGCATTCTTTTAGATTATCTCGGCAGAAAAATTGCACATGCTGACCCAAGACTGAATGTAATAAGCGCGATTACCGCTGATTTCCCACCTGCGTATATCGCAACCTCCGCAAATGATTTCCTGCGGGACAGAGCGGAGCCGTTTTTCAATCTGCTGCTGAAAAATGGCATTCCCGCCCAATATAAATGCTACGGAACGGCGGAGCAGAAGGAAGTTGCTCATGTGTTTCATCTGAACATTATTCACCCGGAAGCAGTCAAATGCAACGATGAGGAATGTGCGTTTCTGAAACAATACTGCGGTGGGTAATTTTCCCATACACAACGGAGAAAGGC
>CAVIFH010000342.1:0-2748 GCA_963641615.1 bacterium
GCAGAAAGGGAGCTCACGCAGGACTGCCTTGTCAATCCCTGCAGCAGATCGTATCACCTACTTGAAGGATATGATTCTGTGGGTCGTACAGAATGCGCATATCCGCCGCGGAATGGTCGCTGCTTACCTCATTTCCTGTTTGAATGTGACTGGGAGGAAGTCTCCATCGGCAGATTTCCACTTGTAGGTATGATTTCCATCGGTCCATGCGATGTCCGTTTCTTTCCCTGGAATACCGTCGCCGCCCAGTATCTCCCGTGTCTTTTCGTAAGACCGATTGGAATTGGTATCGTCCCTGAAGAACGCATAAATTCATTTTAAGGTCACACTCTCTATGATTGCTTTGACATCATCAGCCTCAGGATCCAGGGACAATCCCTCAACTGATTTAGGAAGGATGACGTTTATACAGTCATTTTCATTAATTGGGATGTAGATAAGATAGTACTCATACGGATTATCATCTGACTCGCCGTAGCTTATTGTTCCTTCCATTGCGATGCAGTCGGTGCCATTTACCGAATAATCAAATTCTTTGATGTCAGAGTAAATCCAGGAGGCTCCTTCCGACTCATCTTCAGCGGTTGTACCTTCATAGTAATAAATGTACATTGTCGGATTGCTATATGAATCCAATTCATTTTCACCATCCTTAATAAGTCCGATGGAATCGGTGCAGGCCGGCTGCTTGCCGTCCTCATCCGCATCTGCGGAGTAGTCCGGGATAGTCACAACGAAATAGTTGCCCGGAACATCCACGGTGAAATCGCCTACATCATAGACTTCGGCACTTATGCCGGCAGCTGAAGTGCTTTCGGTTGTTCCAGCTTTGCTGTCAGCGGTGCCGCTTTCCTTGCTTCCGCACGCAGTAAAACTAAGTACGAGAGCTGCTGCTGTGAGAAATACGAGAGTGAACGATTTTAAATTCTTTTTCATGATAACTCCTCCTTGTTTTTTAGACTTTAGTAACTGACACTTGTGCGATTACTTTAAGAAATATCATTTCAGTTGTTATCTGTTTTTCCTGCTGTTTAGCCGTTTACCGCGCCGCCGCAGTATTCGCAGCAGCCGCTCTCGTCCGGTGTGGTGGTTGCGCCACAGTAGGGGCAGGTGACCGCCGCTTTGGGGGCAGCTGCCTGCTCGATCTTTTCACGCACATCCTTGCGAACCTGCGTCAGCGCCTGCTTGATTTCTTCACCGAGCTTCTTGCAGTTGCGGTACTCGACATTGGTTTCCGGGTTGCAGCTTGCCGTCATGCCAGGACGCGTCGGCGCCGGCGTGATGCTCACAGAACTGGAATTGACCTGAAACCGTATTTCATCAAAATAGGGGTTATTGACGAAGATGGTGATATAGAAGTCGTAAGAATATTCATAGCGCGGCGGATTGTAGCTGACCTCCTTGCCGTCCTTATCCTTGCGCTTGATCTCCGAACGGCTCTCGTCAATATCGAGATTACATCCGGTCACATCCGCGAAATCCAGAACATCCGGGTTTGCTTCCGCCAGATCCCGCGCTCGCGTTACCATGAATTTTCCCGCGTCCTCGTCAAGCAGTACCTTGGTGTTCGTGCCGAAGGTCCGCGTAGTGTGGAAAGCCGCCACCTTTTCTCTGTTTTCTTCGCGGTAGGCAAGCTGCGCCTTGATCTCCTCGACCGTGCTGTTGCGGCGGTCGGAGAACCACGGCGAGAGTTTCCCAGCGCAGTTTTTGCAGAGGTTTCCGTTTTCCAGCTTGCGGTTGCCGAGCAAACCAATCTTTTCTCCGCAGATATCACAATATTTTTTATCAAACAGTCCCATGATTTGTTACTCCTTTATTTTTTGTAATGCTACTGTTTCCTCTGTGCCATCCGGCAGCTCCATCTCTATCCGAAGCGTCCCGCTGTCGCCGTCCCCAGCCTCATGGCAGAGATACGTAATCTCGCCAAGAGCTTTCAGATCCGGAGTCCGGAGCGTGTAGTCGTCCAAATAAAACATCGTATGCAAGACCTCGCCCGGCTGAAGATAGGTAAAATAGAGTTCACCTTTCAGCACGGTTTCGCCGTCCATCGTGAGCGCAATGCCGGTCTCCTCGCTGATGACTGCCTGCCAACGGCCTTCCGCGCTTTCCCACATACCCTCCAGCACAGGCCAGAGGATGGAATTGTCCACATACGTGTGATCGCCATCCAGAATCTCAATCGCATCCGGATTCTCCATCCCGCCGCCTCCGTCCATGATCTGATCCGTTACGAAATGCCGATACAGGCAGAAGCCCATCAGTGCGAGAAGGGCAAGCGCCAGTGCAGCGACTGCCACGATTTTCAGTCCCTTTTTCACGCGAGATCTCCGTCATCAAACGGGTCGCCGCATTCGGGGCAGAATTTCGGCGGATGCGTCGGATCGGCAGGCTCCCAGCCGCACTTGTCGCACTTATACTGCGGAACGCCCGCAGGCTTTTTCGCCCCGCACTCCGAGCAGAATTTACCCTTGTTCACTGCACCGCAGCTGCACGTCCAGCCGTCCGGCTGTGCTTCCGGCTTCTTCGCGCCGCATTCGGGGCAGAATTTTCCGGTTGCGGTTGCGCCGCATGTGCATTTCCAACTGTCCGCTGCAGGCTTGGGTTCCGGTTTTTTGCTGCCGCAGTTCGGGCAGAAGTTTCCAGTGATTCCAGCCTGCCCGCAGGAACAAGTCCAGCTGTTCGCGGGTGCTGCCGCCGGTGCAGGCGTGGACTGCGAAGCAGGCTGCTGTGCGCCCATCTGATAAAGGC
>CAVIFH010000343.1:0-2703 GCA_963641615.1 bacterium
ATACTCTGAACTGCCCGTGCCGTCTCATAATGCTCTCTGCCCAGAATCTCAGGTGAAAGAATACGGGATGTGGAATCCAGCGGGTCAACTGCCGGGTAAATTCCGAGAGATGCAATGCTGCGGTCCAAAACCGTAGTCGCATCCAGGTGTGCAAAGGTTGTGGCAGGAGCCGGGTCTGTCAAATCGTCTGCCGGAACATAAACTGCCTGCACAGACGTAATGGAGCCGTTCTTTGTGGAGGTGATTCGCTCCTGAAGAGCGCCCATCTCCGTCGCAAGGGTCGGCTGATATCCGACAGCAGAGGGCATACGGCCGAGAAGCGCTGAAACCTCGGAGCCAGCCTGGGTAAAGCGGAAAATATTGTCAATGAAGAGCAAAACATCCTGATGCTTCACATCGCGGAAATACTCAGCCATTGTCAGGCCGGAAAGGCCTACCCGCATACGCGCTCCTGGCGGTTCATTCATCTGGCCAAAGACCATCGCCGTCTTGGAGATAACGCCGGACTCGGTCATCTCGTTATACAGGTCATTTCCTTCACGGGTACGCTCGCCGACACCTGTGAATACGGAGTAACCATTGTGGGCAGTTGCAATATTGTAAATCAGCTCCTGAATCAGAACGGTCTTGCCCACACCGGCGCCGCCGAACAAGCCGATTTTACCGCCCTTTGCATAGGGGCAGATCAGGTCAATTACCTTGATGCCGGTTTCCAAAATCTCTGTTGCGGGCTGCTGCTCCTCATAGGAAGGCGCAGGGCGGTGGATCGGCCAGTGGGCCTCCGCACTGGGGGCCGGCTTGTTATCGATCGGCTCGCCAAGCAGGTTAAACACGCGCCCCAGGCAGCCATCTCCGACAGGAACCGTAATCGGAGAGCCGGTATCCGTCGCCTCTGCTCCCCGCTGCAGGCCATCTGTGGAGGACATAGCAATGCAGCGAACCACATTGTCGCCGATATGCTGCGCAACCTCAGCCGTAATAACGGCATCACCATTTTTTACATGAATCGCACTGAGCAGCTTCGGCAGCTGTTCATCCGCGAACCGAATATCCAAAACAGGCCCCATAACCTGGATGACTGTTCCTTTATTGTTTGCCATTGGCTTCAACTCCTTTTAAACGGAAACAATGGAAAATTTGCCTTTTTCGATTCTCCGAAAGCACAAGGCTATCAGGAACCGGCAACGATTTCCGTAATTTCCTGCGTAATTGCCGCTTGCCGGGCACGGTTGAATTTCAGATTCAGGTCGTCGATCATTTCCTCTGCATTCTGTGTGGCATTGTCCATTGCCGTACGGCGTGCAGCCTGCTCTGAAGCGCGAGACTCGCACAGCGCTCCGTACAGGACGCCGCCCAGATACTCGGGAATAATTGTATTAAAGACCTCTTCCCCACTCGGCTCATAGATCATTTCCGCTCCGCGACTGCCTTCCTGCTGAGGCATCTCCAGGGGCAGCAGCCGCATTATATTCGGCATCTGGGACAGCATCGATTCAAAATTGGTGTATGCCACACATATTTCACCATATGTACCATCACAGAATGCCCTGCAAAGCTGCTTTGCAATGGAGAAGCAGTCTCCAATGGTAACACCGGCAGCCTCCGCATAGCTTTCTGTGAAGATTGGCGTATTTCTGCTGCGGAAAAAATCAACGGCTTTTTTTCCAATAGGAAGAACTTCTGCTTCTTTCCCCTGAATTTTCTCCTCCGCAAGCTTCAGCACATTGCTGTTGTAGCCTCCGGCCAAGCCGCGGTCACCGCCGATTACAATGTAAAGAGGCTTCGCCTGCTCCGCATGAAGAAAGTAAGCAGAGGAAAAGTCCTTTGTAGACGCCCGAATATCTGCCATTGTCTGATACAGAATTTCAAAGTACGGGCGGGAGGCCATGGCCTGTGCCTGCGCGCGGCGAAGCTTGGAAGCAGCAACCATTTCCATTGCCTTTGTGATCTGCTTGGTGCTTTCCATGCTGCGGATGCGGCTTTTAATTTCCTTCGTGGACACGCCAGCCATCGTCAGTCCTCCTTACACAGGTGAGAACTGCTTAACCAGCTCATCCAACGCATTCTTCAATGTCTCTTCGACATTGCTCTCCAACCTGCCGGTAGAGCGAATCGCATCCAAGACATCGCTGTGGAAATTCGTCATATGGTCCTGAAGCCGCTGCTCAAAGTCAGGAACCTTGTCAACAGAAATCGAGTGCAGATACCCATGGGTAACGGCATAGATGATGCACACTTGCTGCGCAACATCCTTGGGAGAATTGTTCTTCTGCCGCAGTACGGCAACGATTCTCTCGCCTAGGGCGAGACGCTCTTTTGTATCGGCATCCAAGTCTGAGCCGAACTGTGCAAAGCTCTGCAGCTCTCGGTACTGAGAATACAGGAGCTTTAGGGACCCGGCAACTTTCTTCATTGCCTTGATCTGAGCGTCGCCGCCGACACGGGAAACGGAAATACCCGGGTTTACGGCGGGCATGATGCCGGAGTTAAAGAGCTCTGTCTCTAGGAAAATCTGTCCGTCGGTAATGGAGATGACGTTCGTCGGAATATATGCGGAAACGTCACCGGCCTGGGTCTCAATAATCGGCAGAGCCGTCAGGCTTCCTCCTCCGAGTTCTGTCGAAAGCTGTGCCGCGCGCTCAAGCAGACGGGAATGCAGATAGAAGACATCACCCGGATATGCTTCACGTCCTGGCGGACGAC
>CAVIFH010000344.1:0-2702 GCA_963641615.1 bacterium
ATCGCTGTCCCATTGGGGGCAATTATATCAAACATGAGATTTGCGCGATAATTTGGAGATTGCAGATTGCTTTGAAACCACGGTCCCCGAGGGTCGTTATCGGGGTTTTTGTAATGGTGATTATTCTTTTCTTGCCTTGCAAATCGCAGGGGCAGCCAGCACCCCGGCACTTTTGAATAAACCAATGTGTGGTTATAGTCATTGGAAAACTGTTTAGAATCATTATTTGATGAATCCGCTGAACGCCAAATTAGGTCGGTTATAAAGTTACTTGCGCCAAAAATTTCATCACAAATCAGCTTCAAATTTGCCTGTTCATTATCGTCAATGCTGATGAAAATAGCCCCATCGTCAGCCAACAGCTTTTGCAGCAGCTTCAAGCGCGGGTACATCATGCACAGCCACTTGTCATGGCGGGTCAGATCCTCGCCCTCTTTGCCGACAACCTCGCCCAGCCATTTTTTGATTTTCGGGTCATTCACATTGTCGTTATACACCCACCCCTCGTTGCCGGTGTTGTAGGGCGGATCAATGTAAATGCACTTGACGCGCCCCTCGTACCGGGGCAGCAGCGCTTTCAGGGCTTCCAGATTATCGCCACGGATGATCATGTTTTCGCTGCCGTTATCCTCGTCGTGCTGCCCGCTTTCATCAAAACTGTACTTGCGCTCCAACACCCGAAACGGCACTTCCTGATGATGATTGATGACCTTGCTCTTTCCAATCCATTCAAGTGTCGGCATGGCTGATTTCCTCCTAAAAATAAAGCATAATTCGTAATTCACAATGCAGAATTTTCGGCATAATGCAATTACGCATTACGCATTATGCATTATGCATTTCCTTCTTGATATACTTCCCGTTCTTGATTCTTGCGTCCGCTGGTTTCTCTGCGTTCTCTGGAATCCCCCAGACCGAGCCAATGCGGATAGCTCCGGGAACGCGCCCTTCGCCGCACAAAATCTGAATACGGCGGGTGGAGATGCCCCAGCGTTCAGCGGTTTGCGTGATGGATAAGTATTTCATAATCGGCGCTCCTGTTGCAGTTTGTCCTGCGTCTGCTTATAAAACCACAGCATAATTATAATCGCAAAACCGAACAAAAGCAAGAACTTTCCCGAAAAGCTCAGGAAGTATTTTCACCAGTATTTTCACCGTCAAAAAATGCGTGAAAGAAAGATTGAAAAATGTTCTCCTTTGTGGTAAAGTAACTTACTGCAATGTGTATCTTTTAACCATTGGGGGCAATGTGCCGGCGGGCCCGGCGCGTCCCTGATAAAGGAGAATCGGAAATATGAAATTAGGTATCGTCGGGCTTCCGAATGTGGGAAAGTCAACGCTCTTCAACGCAATCACAAACGCGGGTGTGCCTGCGGATAACTACGCTTTCTGCACCATCGACCCGAACGTGGGCGTTGTCTCCGTACCGGACAGCCGCCTTGAATGGCTGGCGCAGCTGCACAAGCCCAAAAAAGTGACTCCCGCCGTCATCGAATTCGTGGACATCGCCGGACTTGTAAAGGGCGCATCCAAGGGTGAAGGACTGGGAAACAAATTCCTGAGCAATATCCGCACCACCGACGCAATCGTGCATGTCGTGCGCTGCTTTGACGACTCCAATGTCACCCATGTAGAGGGCTCTACCGACCCCCTGCGGGACATCGACATCATCAATCTTGAGCTTGTCATGGCAGATATTGAGATGGTGGAGCGCCGCATTGACAAATGCCAAAAGGCCGCCAAGGGAGGCGACAAGCACTTCCTCCACGAGGCCTCCGTATTTACCGAGCTGCTGGCGCACCTGAATGAGGGCAAGCTTGCCCGCACCTTTGAGTGCTCTGAGGAAGACGCCGCCCTGATTGCCACAAGTGATCTCCTGACTCTGAAAAAGACCATCTATGTGGCCAACATGGGAGAAGACGAGGTAAACGATCCGGAAAGCAACCGGTATTACAGCGACGTAAAGGCTCTGGCCGAAAAGGAAGGCAGTCAGGTGCTGCCCATCTGCGCCAAATTGGAGGCAGACATTGCCGAGCTGGACGACCCGGAGGAAAAAGCCATGTTCATGGAGGAGCTCGGAGTAAAGGAATCCGGACTGGATCGCCTGATCCGCAGCAGCTATGCCCTGCTGGGACTCATTTCCTTCCTGACCGCCGGAAGCGACGAATGCCGGGCATGGACCATCAAAAACGGCACGAAGGCGCCTCAGGCCGCCGGAAAAATCCACACGGACTTTGAGCGGGGCTTTATCCGCGCCGAGGTAATTGCCTTTGAGGATATGAAGGCCTGCGGAACCATGGCAAATGCCAAGGCAAAGGGTCTGGTTCGCAGCGAAGGAAAAGAATATATCATGAAGGACGGAGACATTGTCAACTTCCTCTTCAACGTGTAACTGCGGCAGAAAAGTATCCCCTGACTTGCGTCAGGGGATGTTTCATAACGTAAAGCAGTCTATTTCAGTGTAAAGCGCAGAATCGCCAGCACCGCCAGGTGCACCGGATAAAACAGGTAAAAGGCTCTCTGCACCCATACGCTGGATGTGGATTTCCTGCCGGAGTAGAAGCCGATCGGGATCATCGCAAAGACGGCGAACATCTCAATGGGAATTTTCTTTCCGAATACCGGAATTGCCGCGCTGTTGCACAGCTGCGCGAATATCAGGACGCACAGGGTCTGCAGCCACCACTTTCCTCTGCACTGGC
>CAVIFH010000345.1:0-2693 GCA_963641615.1 bacterium
TTTTGCCCCAATTTTTCAGTTTGAAGAACTTGAGATACATCCAGTATCCCTGCGTCCTTCAAACCTTAACTTGAGGCAAAATCTCTCAGCTATCGCTCTTGCCTCATTGTGCGGTGCTGCCCTAGCAAAACTCCTGTCAAGATAAGAGGAGCGCTGCGGCGGGAATGGCTGCCTAATATCTCCCCTGCGTGAATGCCGAAAAGAGCTTATTGTGGGAGTAATCCGCCAGCCGCGCTACGAGCAGTGCTCCCTTTTTGACATATGATGTGCAGGGTATATCAATACAGCACAATGGAGCAAATGCGTGCGTTAAAATTCCCGCGTGAGAAAATGTGAAAATTATGCGGTGGGATTGACACCGGCAAAGCTGTGTGCGTATAATCAGCTGGTATTTGTATTGGCATTACCGCAATTATTTACGGTTCTCGCAGTGCCCTGCGCACAGCTTTGAGCAGAGTGCCCGCGTTCAGGAACTGATCAATGCGGCCACCCTTTCCCATCGTGAGGAACGCTGGGTTCATCTGCCTCTGTAATATTGTTAAAAGGAGAATTGCGCTTTGAAAATTGCATTTCGCCATGTTCCATTCTCTGCCGGGCAGATTGAAAAGCTGAATGCCTTGGCTGCACAGGGCGGTTATGAAACTCTGTGGTGTAAAAACGGGGCCATTCCTCCTGTGCAGGATCTGCAGGACTGTGAAATCCTGATGGGATATTTCCCGGCCGACCTTATACAGTCACTCCCAAATTTAAAATGGGTGCAAACCCCTGCCGCCGGAGTTGAAAAGCTCTGTGGGAACATCTACCGCAACTCCGATGCCCTTCTGACCAACTGCTCCGGTGCCTTCGGCGTTGCCATTTCCGAGTATATGATCAGCGGACTCTTGATGTTGATGCGGAACATGCCTGCTTACCTTCAAAATCAGCATGCACATGTCTGGGAGTGTGTTGGGTGCTGCCGCAGCATATACGGAAGCACGATTGCTGTCATTGGAATGGGAAATATCGGCTCTGAATTTGCGGCACGCGCAAAAGCAATGGGGGCCTATATTCGCGGCGTTCGCCGTACAGTAGGCGCTCTCCCTGCAAATTTTGACGAGGTGTATACCTCCGATCGCCTCGCAGAGGCAGTACAGGGGGCAGATGCTGTCGTGATGTGTCTTCCCGGGACTGCGGCAACGACAGGAATGGTTTCCAAGGAAGTGATCGATGCCATGGGGCCAAATACGATCCTTGTAAACTGCGGCCGCGGCTATACAATTGATCAGCAGGCACTGACAGAAGCCCTTCAGGAAAAGCGGATTGCGGGAGCCGTATTGGATGTTTTTGAGACAGAGCCTCTCGATTCCGGCAGCCCGCTGTGGGATATGAAAAATGTGATTATCACACCGCATATTTCAGGGCACGACGATGACCCTGTCAACATTTCGTTCATCTACGAAATTTTCGCAGAAAATTTAAGCCGGTGGATTCATGGCCAGCCTCTGACCCATGTGGTAGACCGCACCCGGGGATATTGATTCACACGTTCTAAAATCTTTTCAGGCCGCATCATTCGATGCGGCCTGAAAAGGTTTTGATTCAGAATATAAACAAAAGGCGCAGTCGAAAGCAGCAGTCACGCGCTGCCCGCGTCCGGTCAGCTGCGAACCGTCTCCAGAATGATCTCGATTGCCTCCGCAAGGAGCTCCTGGGGGATATTCAGGGCCGGGAGCAGACGGACACGGTCCTTCGCCGTCAGGCAGAGAACGCCCCGCTCCATGCATTCCTTTACGACCTCTCCGGTGGGCTTCACCGGCTTGATGCCGATCATCAGTCCCATGCCGCTGACCGCCTCCACACCGGGGGCGCCCCGCAGGGCTTTGAAGGCATATTCGCTCTTTTTCCGCACCTCCGCAAGGAACGCGTCATCAATCCGCTCTATGATGCTGCACGCACCGGCGCAGGCGACGGGATTCCCGCCAAAGGTTGAGCCGTGGTCGCCAAAGCCGAGGGTATGCTCTGTCTTCTCACCGAACAGTACGGCGCCGATGGGCAGCCCGCCCCCCAGGCCCTTGGCCGTGGTGACGATATCCGGCTCAATGCCGTAATTCATGTAGGCATACAGCTTCCCCGTGCGGCCGTTTCCGGTCTGCACCTCGTCAATTATCAGCAGAATATCATGCTCCGCCGCGTAAGCAGCGGTCTTTTTCACGAAATCCGCATCCAGCGCAATCACGCCGCCCTCCCCTTGGATGCACTCCATCATGATGGCAGCCGTCTTCTGCTTCTGCGCACAGGACACCAGCGCATCAAAGTCATTGGCGGGAGTGTGGACAAAGCCCGGGGTCAGGGGCTGGAAAAGCTCATGGTAATGGGCCTGCCCGGTTGCGGCAAGGGTTGTCAGCGTCCTGCCGTGGAAGCTGTTTTCCAGGGTGATGATGGTATAGCAGTCGCTGCCGTGGTGCTCGGCGGCATATTTCCGTGCTGTCTTAATGGCGCATTCATTCGCCTCCGCGCCGGAATTGCCGAAGAAGACCTTCTTCATGCCTGTCTTCTGACACAGCATCTGCGCAAGACGCCCGCAGGGAGCCGTATAATAGAGGTTGGACATATGCTGCACCCTGTTCAGCTGCTCTGTTACCGCCGCAGTCCACTTCTCATCCGCAATGCCGAAGGCGGTTACGCCGATGCCGGAGCCCATATCAATATAGCGC
>CAVIFH010000346.1:0-2689 GCA_963641615.1 bacterium
CATTATGACAGGCTTTAACCGCATTGGCGATGTCTGGAATGGTCAGAATTACGCATTGCTGGAGAATGTCATCCGCAATGAATGGGGCTTTAAGGGCGCCGTTATCACAGACGGATGGGACAGTGCAATGGACTGTGATCGGTTCCTTCGAAACGGGACTGACCTCGGCCTGCAAATGAACGTGTTTGCTTGGGATATGATCAATGGGGAACCTACCTACCCCGGCGCAACAATTCTTGTTGAGAAGCTCAATGAAGATGGAACCGTTGCCCGAGACGAAAATGGCACGATTATTTTTGAAGAGCAGACCATGGATTTTGATACGCAGCTGGCCGCCCTTAGAAATGCCGCAAAACACTCTCTGTATTCCATTTCACAGAGCACTTCCATGAGAAACGGTGCCTGCTTGGAATACATGATCACTGATGCAAAGGATATCGGCACAGTAAAGGTCGGTGAAGCCTTCACTTATGACGCATCCTTCAGTGATTTGTATGAACATAATACGGTTAAATACAAGCTTTATGCCGGGCAGGCAGAACTGCCGGAGGGGCTGGCAATCGACGGTGAAACAGGCACCATCAGCGGTGTTGTAGCAGAAACGGTTGAAGCTGGTACCTATACTTTCCAGGTTGAGGGGCGCGTAGATGGCTGGGCTCCCAAATATGTCCAGTATGCAATCACAGTTGTGACTGAGTAAGCCCTGGTTACGATTCCCGGGAGCCTGAGGATCATTCCGCACGGCTTCCGGGACTTTTCTTTGAAAGGACAAGAATTATGAAAAATACAATACGTTTTATTTCAATTCTCAGCGCAGTTGTTCTGCTGTTAAGCATATTTTCCTGCATAAACTGTCTTGCTGAAGATGAATCGGAAGAATCGAATTTATTTATTATGGAAGCGGAATATGTGGATTTCTTTGGACTTTCGGGCCCGGGCATTTCTAACTCTGCAACAGAAACCCAAATGATCGTCAGCGACGCAAAAGGCAAACTGGGCGCAAGCAACGGCCACTATGTTGCCTACACTCATGCACCGGATATCACACTAACCTTTGAATTTGAATCAGAAAAAGATGCCGTTGGTACACTGATTTTACGTCTGAGCTCTGATTTGGGTGATATTGAAAACTACGGCAGCCAGGCCCTCGGGATTACGATAAACGGCGAACCGCTGGACTATGATACAACTTTTACTCTGGATGGCTCCGGTTTTCAAGATTACGTGATTACGGAAGAATTGCCCATTCAAGAGGGATCAAACACACTGGAATTAACCGTCCTCTTAAGCAATGTATTAGAAGCGCAATTTGGTACTTTTCAGACATTCGGGCCGCTGTTTGACTGCGTAAAAATTGGTACCGACGCGGTTTTGACATGGGAACCGCTTACAGATAATATCTGAGGATCACAATACCATGATACACTTAAAGGATCTTAATAAGTCACGTTTGTTCCGTGTGTGGTATAAAATTTCAGTACCAATTGTTTCATTCCTTCTTATTATTTCCCTGATCGTTACGCAAAACGTTTTCCTGAAGGGGACGATTGATGCTGTTTTGGGAGGGAAGCGTGCCGTCATTTCGGGTGACAACACCTCCGCTGCTTATTACGTCTCGGATTACGAAAGCAAAAAAGATACGCTGCAGGCTGCCCGGGAATTAACGCGGGAAATCGAAGCAGAGGGCACTGTTCTCCTGAAAAATGAAGCTGCGCTTCCGATAAAAACACCTGTGTCCGACAGTACGGTTTCCAAATGCCCCAGGATCAGTGTTTTCGGGAAAAACTCGGTTAATCTGGTGTACGGCGGTTCTGGTTCCAGCGGAAGTAATACAAATGGTGCTACCGACCTCTATACCGGGCTGGAAAATGCAGGCTACAGCGTAAACCCTACTTTAAAAGCATTTTACGAAAATGACAGTCTCTCCGGCGGCGGCAGGCCATCCTCAACGCCTGACATGGGAACGATACTGACCGGGTACCCCGTTGGCGAAACGCCAATATCCAGCTACACTGCAGATGTAAGGAGCAGCTATCAGGATTATGCCGATGCAGCCATTGTAGTCATTTCCCGCATTGGCGGAGAAGGCTATGATCTGCCGCGAACAATGAAAGTTTCCTCATCCGGTGACTATAAGGCAGGATTCAGTGACAAAAATGCATGGGATTCCGATACCCCGGTAGAGGGGGCACGCTCTGCAGAAGATCATTACCTGCAGTTGGATCAGAATGAAACGGATCTTTTGGAGGAGGTCTGCACGCATTTTGAAACCGTTATCGTTTTACTGAACTGTACCTCGATAGAGGCCGGATTTCTGGATGACAGCAGCCATTATGCCTGGCAGGAAAATATCAAAGCCGCCCTGTGGATCGGGAATCCCGGGTATACCGGGATCGACGGCGCGTGTGCTGTGCTGAACGGCTCTGTTTCCCCGTCCGGTCATTTGGCAGATACATGGGCCAGAGATTTTAAAGCTGACCCAACATGGAATAATTTCAGCAGCAACCTGTCATACATGGGAAATCGTTATCTGCTCAACGGTAAAATGACAACGAAGGCATCTTATTTCACAGTAGATTATGAAGAGGGAATCTATGTCGGATACCGCTATTGGGAAACCAGAGGGGAGACGGATGGTGAGAACTGGTACCGGGAGCATGTCGTATACCCGCTGGGCTACGGTATGAGC
>CAVIFH010000347.1:0-2688 GCA_963641615.1 bacterium
AATGCACGGTTTCTGCGTTGCAGGGAACGGCACAGCTAGGCCGTATATCGAGTACGTTCAGCTGAATGGTTCGCTCTCCCTGATAGCAGTTTATCTGAGGCTGGAAAGCGACGTCAATCAATTCCCCCTGGGACAGCCTCAGGGCTCCGGGAGAGGCGGAAAAATAAATGGCATTGAGTATTGCCCCGTCTTTGCGCAGCCGCAGCCGCATGTGCTTTCCATTGCCGACGGGCACTGCGCGCTCTACGGTCATGCCGGGCAGCATCAGCACTGGCTTTGGGCAGCCGCTGCCGGTGGGTTCCAGAATTTCCAGAGCCTCGATTTCAGGCAGGCTCAGAAGCTCCGGAGACACGACACAGTCGATGTCCAGACTGGTGCGAAGAGTTTCACCGGAAAAATACCGGGAGGAAAGTGCGCACATCTGCTGACGAAACTCCGGAATGTTCTTTCGGCTGATGGTGAATCCTGCCGCAAGCTCATGGCCGCCGTAGCTTTCCAGCAGCGGGGAGAGGACGGTCAGAGCAGTGAACAGGTTAAACCCGCCGTGGCTCCTGGAGCTTGCTTTTCCATGCTCACCATCCAGACAGATCAAAAAGGTAGGGCATGCGTACTCCTCGGCAATGCGGCTGGCTACAATTCCTACCACACCCTGGTGCCAGCTCTCGTCTGCCAGGACAATTGCATCCGGGACGGTGCCGCTGGGCAGCATGGAGATTGCCTGCTGATAAATATCGGATTCGACACGCTGACGCTCACGATTCAGGTCGCATAACTGCTTCGCAAGGGATGCAGCCTCTTTGCTGCCTTTTGTCAGGAACAAATCGACGGCCAGATTCACATTTCCCATGCGGCCGGCGGCATTGATTTTCGGAGCAAGAACAAAACCAATTGAGGACGCGTTGAGTGTGTCCGGTGTACAGCCGCATTCCTTCATCAGGGCGGCAAGACCGGGACGCGTGGTGGTGCGGAGAGACTGCAGACCACGGGAAACAAATACGCGGTTTTCCAGAACCAGGGGAATGACATCGGCAATGGTACCGAGGCACACCATGTCTGCGTAGCGCTGCAGCATTTCTTCCGGATCTCCGCTCATGGCGCATGCCAGCTTAAAGGCCACTGCGACGCCGGAGAGATTCCGGTGGGGGTATGTGTCCCCGGGCTTGTGTGGATCTACGACGGCAATGGCCTGGGGAAGTTCGTCCTTGCACTCATGGTGGTCGGTAATTACGAGGTCAACTCCCAAGCTGCGGCAGAGCTGTGCCTCCTGTGTCGCGGTGATGCCGCAGTCCACTGTAATGATTAGGGACACCCCCTGCTCGTGGAGCTTTTGAATGGCAATCGGGTTCAGACCGTAGCCTTCCTCGAGGCGGCTTGGAATGTAGCTGATGCATTCTGCGCCGCAGCTGCGCAGAAAATCAGTCAGCAGACATGTGGCGGTAATTCCGTCTACATCGTAGTCGCCAAAAACAGCAATTTTTTCATGATTCGCAACTGCCAGTCCAACCCGACCAGCAGCAAGGTCCATATCTGTCATCAGGAAAGGGGAGGGAAGCGGACAATTGCAGTCCAGGTAGGAATGCGCCTGCTGCGCGGTACATATGCCCCGTGAGGACAGGATGCGTGCTGCAAGCGCCGGGAATCCGGCATTTCGCAAATTTGCGGTTCCCTGCGCATTCGGCTTAGATAGATTCCAAATTCCGTATTTCACTTATGATACACATCCAGAAAAACTTTTTGCGGGTATTATAGCAAAAAAAGAGCAGAAGTACAATCCCCTTTTCAAGACGCGCGGCTTAAGCCCGGATTCACGAAGGCAGAGACTGGGCAGGAAAAAGCCCCTGCCGCGAACGGCAGGGGCTGCTGAAAACAGTGGGATAAGCTTACTTGATTTCGGCTTCTGCGCCGGCTTCCTTCAGCTCGGCAACCAGCTTCTCGGCATCTTCCTTGGAGATGGCTTCCTTCAGGGTCTTGGGGCAGTTGTCAACCAGATCCTTAGCGTCCTTCAGGCCCAGGCCGGTAGCGGCACGGACAACCTTGATGACGCCCAGCTTGGAAGCACCGGCGCTCTTCAGGATGACATCAAACTCAGTCTTCTCCTCAACGACCTCAGCGGCAGCAGCGGGAGCAGCAACAGCAGCGGCAGCAGCGGAAACACCGAAGGTCTCCTCCAGGGTGTGAACCAGCTCGGAGAGCTCCAGAACAGTCAGACCCTTTACTTCTTCAACGATAGCAGCGATTTTTTCACTAGCCATGGTAAAAATCCTCCTCAATAAATTTGATAAAAATAAATGTGGTTACGAAGCCTTCAGTTAAGCTTCTGCGGGAGCTCCGCCTTCCTTTTGCTGACGGATCTGATCCAGAACACAGGCCAAGCTGGAAATAGGAGCAAGGAATGTACCGAGAACCTGAGCAACGAGTGCATTCTTGCTGGGCAGTTCGCCAAAACCATTCAGAGCATCGACAGAGAGGACAGAACCTTCTACGACGCCGCCCTTGATGGACAGAACATTTTTGTTCTTCTTGGCAAACTCGCAGACAATGCGAGCCGGTGCGATGGGGTCGCCGGTGGTGGAAGCCATAGCGGTAGTGCCGTTCAGAACCTCACTGAAATCGTAGCCTGCATTCTTGGCTGCGAAGTTGGTCAGGGTGTTCTTAACAACGGAGTACTCAACACCGGCTTCACGGAAC
>CAVIFH010000348.1:0-2676 GCA_963641615.1 bacterium
TTTTCTGAACTTTGTCTTGAGGCAAAATCTCTCGGTGAATGCTCTTGCCTCATTGTGCGGTGCTGCCTTAGAAATCCGTCAGGATATGCTCCAGTGCGGATGTGATTCTCTCCATATCCTCAACGGGGATAAACTCGAAACGGCCATGATAGTTTTCGCCGCCTGTGCACAGGTTCGGGCAGATCAGCCCCTCATAGGACAGCCTTGCTCCGTCCGTACCGCCGCGGATGGGTACCTCTCTCGGCTCTATTCCCGCCTGAAGCATGGCTTTCTTCGCCCGCTCCACGATCTCCATATGGGGTAAAATGCACTGCTTCATGTTGTAGTAGCTGTCCTTTATGGAAATCCGAACGGTATCCGCACCGTACTTTTCGTTCAGGAACGCCGCGGCAGCCGTCATTACGGCTTTTTTCTGATTCAGCTTCTCCATGTCGTGATCCCGCAGGATATAGTTCAGTTTGCTGTGCTCCACTTCCCCTTCCATATGCGTCAGGTGGATAAAGCCCTCGTAGCCTTCGGTATATTCCGGCTTCTGGGCTTGAGGCAGCATGGCCTGAAACTCCATGGCGATATACATGGAGTTTTTCATTTTTCCCTTGGCTGAGCCGGGATGGATGTTCAGCCCGTGGAACAGGACCTCCGCGGAAGCCGCGTTAAAATTCTCATACTCAATTTCGCCCAATGTTCCGCCGTCCACCGTATAGGCGTAATCCGCGCCGAAGCCGTGAATATCAAAGAAATCTGCCCCGCTGCCGATTTCCTCATCCGGTGTAAAGCCGATTTTCAGCGTTGCGTGGCGTCTGCCATCGGAAATCAGATGCTCCGCGGCAGTCAGAATCTCGGCAATTCCCGCCTTATCGTCGGCGCCGAGCAAGGTGGTCCCGTCGGTTACGATCAGGTGCTTTCCGCGGCTGTTTTTCAAAATCGGGTAATCCGCCTCACGCAGGTAGATTTTCTTCTCCTCGTTTAAAAGGATATCCTCCCCGTCATATGGCACAATCCTTGCGCGGATATTGGCGCCGGAGGCATCCGGAGAGGTATCCATATGGGAAATCAGGCCGATTGCGGGAAGCGCCGGGTCTCCCGGTACGCTGCCGTAGACATAGCCGTTTTCGTCCATACGTGCGTCAGAAATGCCCATGGCAAGCATTTCATCCACCAAAAATTTTGCCAAAAGCTTTTGCTTCGCAGTGGACGGGCAGGTTTTGGAATTCTCATCCGACTGGGTATCAAATGCGACATAATTCAGAAATCGCTCGGACACGGTTTGCATTATTCAAAACACCCTTTCATCTCACGGCCGTACCATGCGCTGCAGTTTTTCAGGCGGCACTGCCTTATAAAACAGAGCCGCCGCATTCTGCGGCGGCTCAAAATCCATGGGTTCACATATTCAGGAAGGAACGCCCTGAATGGCCTTATTTCTTTGCCGCGTTGACCAGCTCAGCGGTATCCTGCGCGATCATCAGCTCTTCGTTGGTGGGAATGACCCAGACCTGAACGGCGGAGTCATCGGTGGAAATCTTCATTTCCTGTCCGCGGCCCTTGTTCCGCTCCGGATCAATCTTCACGCCCATAAAGCCCAGGTAAGAGCAGATGGAGGCACGGGCATCGGCGTCATTCTCGCCGACACCGGCGGTGAAGGTCAGCATGTCGATGCCGTTCAGTGCAGCGGTGTAGGCGCCTACATACTTGGCAACCTCATAGTAGAACTTCTCAAGAGCCAGCTTGCAGTCCTCATTGCCGCTCTCGGCACCGGCAGAAAGATCGCGGAAGTCGGAGGAAACGCCGGAGATGCCCAGCACGCCGGACTTCTTATTGAGCATGGTCAGGCAGTCATCTACGCTCATGCCATACTTGTTGCAGATGAACTGCACAACGCAGGGGTCAATGTCGCCGGAGCGGGTGCCCATAGGAACACCAGCCAGAGGAGAAAGGCCCATGGAGGTATCCTGGCACTTTCCGTCCTTCACAGCGGACAGAGAGGAGCCATTGCCCAGATGGCAGTTGATCATCTTGAAATTCTTTGTGCCCATCAGCTCCGCGGCACGGCGGGCAATGTACTTGTGAGATGTTCCGTGGAAGCCATAGCGGCGGATGTCATCATTTTTGTAATACTCGGTGGGAATGGCATAGCGGTAAGCCTTGGGGGGCATGGTCATATGGAACGCGGTATCAAACACGGCTACCTGCGGTGTATTCGGCATGACAGCCTGGCACGCGCGAATGCCCATCAGGTTTGCGGGGTTGTGAAGCGGGCCAAGAGGGATGCACTCCTCAATTGCCTTGATGCAGGCATCGTCGATGATGCAGGAGTCGGAGAACTTCATGCCGCCATGGAGCACACGGTGGCCGACTGCGTCAATTTCATCTACAGAGTGGATCACGCCGTCCTCCGGGTCAACCAGAATCTGCAGCACCGCCTGAATGGCCTCGGAATGGGTGGGCATGGGGATATCCTTAACGACCTTCTTGTCGCCGACCTTATGAGTCAGGCGGCCGTCGATATAAATGCGCTCGCACAGGCCCTTGGCGGATACATCACCGGTCTCCGGGTTCATCAGCTGATACTTCAGGGATGAACTGCCGGCGTTGATAACCAAAACGTTCATTGGAATTGCCTCCTAAATAATTTGATGTTTCCATTTTACTGAGAATATGATATCATTTCAGGGC
>CAVIFH010000349.1:0-2675 GCA_963641615.1 bacterium
ATTCAGGTTCGCCTCGAAGCCAACCTGCTGATAGGTGCTGGTGAATACGGGCTGCTCTCCCTCGTCCTCAATGGAATCCGGAAGGGTAATGACGAAGCTGAAGCTCTCCACCGGATAGTCAAAGCCGCAGAGCATAGGCAGCGTCAGCACCAGCTTTTTGGCAGAGGTCACACCGACGGCTTTGGGAATCGTATAGTCAAACCGAACTGAAAATTCTCCGGTCATGCCGCCGGTCGTCTGTCCCACCGCCACAAGGGTTCGGTTTCCAACCCGGGAGGTCGCGACGGAGCTTCCGTTCATCGTGATTTTTTCGGCACCATAGGGGAGGGGGAAGCTCAGACCCGAATCCGCGGACTCCAGATTCAGGTTTACCGTCATGCTCACCAGACAGTCACCGTCAGAATTGACGGTGCAGTAAATGTCTATTTTAGAGGCAGTGCTTTCCGCAGACGCAGGCATGATCAGCGCCGCAAATGCCAGTATAAAAGCGCACAGCACAACTGCGCGTCGCTTCAAGCAGATCACTCCCTCTCCGTAATTTGGTCATTCACCAATGCATTGTACCATATTGCCGCCTCAATTGCAAGAAAAATAGTATTTTCTCACGGTTTAATCTACTTTTCTCACTTTTCAAGATAAAAATTTGGGCTGCGGAGAAATGCAAAATTAACTTTTGCGTTTCTTCACAGCCCTGCTGTGCATTCAGATATTTTTCAGTTCTTCCGGCAAGTCGAGGGTGTCGTAGTAGGAGTAGAAGATTTCGTCGCCGGCGTCCAGACCGGAGAGGATCTGCACATAGGTGCCGTCCGACACGCCAAGCTCTACCTCTGCGGGAGCCGTCAGCGCTCCTGTTTTTTCATCAAGGGCGGTGTAGACGACGGATTTCGTGCCCTGATCTACCAATGCCGCGACGGGGACGGAGAGCACGTTTTCATTGCTGTTCGTGGTAAATACCACGCTGCCGTTCATGCCGGGAAGAAGATTTTCCGCATACGGAAGCTCCAGCGTAATGGTGAACTTGCTGCTTCCCCCGGAGGAGCTGCCGAATTTGGAAATTTCCGTAACGGCGGCAGTCAGCTCCTGGTCAGGGAGTGCGTAAAGCGTAATGCTTGCCTCCATGCCTACATCAATTTTGGTAATGTCACTTTCATCCACAGTGGCGGTGATGGTGATGGTATCCATCGGGAGAACGTTGCAGACGACCGTCTCGCTGAGACTGTAGGAGCTTTCCTCGGATGCGCTGCTCTGGGTGCCTCCGCTGAAGCTTCCGCCGCTGAATCCGCCTCCTCCGGAATCTCCGTCGGGGAACGTCGGGTCGGTGGGCTCCTCAATTTGCTCACTGGTGCTGCCAAGCTTGATGATCCACTGTGAGCCGTCATCTCCGCATGCAAAGAGGAGAATGTCGCCGGGCTTTATTTCCTGCACCACGCTCCATTCCTCTCCGGAGAAGACAAACACAGTGCCCGCACTGCGGGTTGCCTCCTCGGTCATGGAGGTGATGGTGGTGTCCGCACCGGTGTTCCGGAAATCCGAAACGCTGAAATAGGCAGGATTCATCAGCAAATCCCAGCTGCCGGTGTCCTCATCAATGCTGTTGATTACGCCCACTGCGGCACTGTAGGTTATACCGTCATCCTCTTCCCCGTTCCCGGAGGGGGTGTTCACCGCGAGAAGTGAAAGATGTACGCTTCCGTTATCGCCGGAGGATGTCGATACGACAAGGCTTGTGTCCAGAGAATCTACAATGCCGTCGCAGGGGGCAGTAACTGTGCCGCTCTGATTCAGCTTGAACAGCTCCAGCAGAAGTGCTTCATATTCCTCGTGCTGTGCGGTGAGGGAAATATACTCCGCGTAATCCGCCAGCTTGCTGTCCGCAATTTTGCTGCTGCCGACATACATGGTGCCGTCCTCATCCACCCAGACGGCGCCGGAGGAAATGCTGCTGCTTTTGCTGCGGATGCTCTCCTGGAGCGTATCCAGTGTATTCTGCACCTCCAGCACCGCGTTCATTACGGAAACCTGGTCAACCTTCGCAATTGCCTGACCGGCAGTGACATAGTCGCCGTTTTGTACCAGAAGCTCTGTTACCGTAACTCCGGAAGGAATCTCTGCCGATTCATACTCCGGCGTTTCCAGATAACCTGCGGCGGAGATGGTCTCATCAATGGTACGGTACTGCGCCGTGTCACTGAGGATGCTTGCCTGCTGTGTTTCCTCCTCAGTGGATTCCGTCAGCAGCGGCAGCGAGGCAAGGCCTGCTACAAGGGCAGCGAACAGAATGAATGCAAGAACCTTTTTCCATATGGAGCGTTTTTTCTTTTCCATGGTTTACCCTCCGTAGTGAAGCGCGTCAATGGGCTTCATCTTGGCGGCCTTGTTGGCGGGATAAAGTCCGAATACAACACCGATGAAGAAGCAGAAGCCAACCGACAGGCCGACGACAGTTGCGTTCAGCGTAAATTTAAGCTCAAGACTTGCAACCACCGTGCTTACCAGCTGCAGTATTGCCCAGCTCAGGAAGATTCCAAGACCGCATCCGATCATGCAGAGCACGACGGCCTCCATCAGAAACTGCGTCAGGATCGAGCCGCGGCTTGCGCCGATTGCCTTGCGGATGCCGATTTCCCGGGTACGCTCTGTTACCGTCACCAGCATGATGTTCATGATGCCAATGC
>CAVIFH010000350.1:0-2671 GCA_963641615.1 bacterium
GGTAGATACACTGACCGTGCCGATATTGCCGACATACTGCCCAATCACGATCATATCCACTGTATTGTACAACTGCTGGACAAAATTGGCCAGCAATAAGGGAATCGTGAACTGCACCAGAAGTTTCAGAATATTGCCCTGTGTCAGATCAATTCCAACACTTTTATTTTTGACAAAGGAATCTGTCACGGCATTCCCCCCTTTCCTAGAATACGGAAATGCTCCATATATTTTCCGCCTGACAGCCGGGCTCTGCACTGCACACATCTGCCATATGAGAAAGCTCTTCCAAGACGCCCTCCCGCCCGGGGAGCATGCTCCACGGCTCAATACATACAAAGGGGGCGTCGGTATTCGGGGTATGCCAGAAACCAACATAGGGCATTTGTGGATATTCCACGCAAACGCCATGGCATCCCGCTGGGCTGGACAGGGTTATTTTCCGGGGAGCATCTGCCAAAACGATGGCATCCTGCATAAATAAATCGTGACGTAATGGGAGCAGCCGCTCATTTTGCAGAGGATATGGCGTCCGGATACCTGTGCAGAGCACGCCCTGGCTGAAATCCACCAGCATTGGCTTGCAAGGTTCATCAAAAGAAAGGCGGTAGTCTGAGAAGTCCAGCCCCGCCTCCAGCGGAACCCGGAAACCCGGATGTCCGCCAACTCCGAAGTAGAGGCAGCGCTCTGAGCGGTTCTCTACAGTGAAACGGATCTGAAGACGATTCCCTTCCAGAATGTAGTGAAACAGGACCCGGAACCGGTAGGGATAAACCGTCCGGGTCTGCTCATTGTCCTCCGCGGCGAGCAAAACACTGCTCTGCTGCCGGGAAAGGATCTGCATAGGCAGGCCGGAGAGGAATCCATGAATCTTCATATCGTAGGAGTTCCCATCCAGCAGGTAGCGTTTTTCAAACAACCGGCCAATGAATGGAAATAAGTTTGGCGCAGTACCCTTCCAATAGGCAGGATCTCCCTGCCAAAGGTACTCCAGAGCGGCTTCTTTACCATAGATTGACTGGAGCTTGCCGCCTGTCTCCGAGATTTTTACCCGGAGATTGTCATTTTCCAGTTCAATCATCGGCAGGCTCCTTCGGCATATAGACTCCCTTTTGAGGATCGTAGCTGATGGTGCCAAAGCCCTTCACAAATTTGTGCCATGTCTGACGGGCTGGCCCGCCAGTGGCGCTGGGGCTCATTTGTGTATAGTCAAAGCCCTGTGGGTCTGCCATAATGGCGTTGAGTGCCTCCAGAATATCCAAAAGCAGACTGTTCTCCAGATTTACAATGAAATGGCCAGGGAAAATGTAATCAAATTCATCCAGCCGATGGCAAAGCTTTTCCAGTTCATCCCGGTATGCCTCAATGGTGCAGTATTTCCGGTAAGGATCTCCTTCCCTTCCGCCGCTGCCGCAAGCAATCACATCGCTGCATACGTCATCTCCGGCGAACAGAATTCTGGTTTTATGATCCAGAAACATGGCGTGACCGGAATCATGACCGGGCTGCCAGATCAATTCCACGTTATGATCATTGCCCAGATTGAATACATGGTGATTCTTCACCGGGATCAGCTCATAGTCTCGATATTTGGGGACATCCTTCGGGTCAAATTGCAGCCAGATATTATTTCCATCCGCGTCAAACAGATAGTCCCATGCTCCGGGAGCACATTTCCGGGTTATGTTCGGCACGCAATACTCGTGACAATAAACCTGTTCAAAGTGCACATTACCCAAGCAGTGATCCGGGCCGGAATGGGTATTGACTACTACCAGAGGCATTCCTCCGGTGAGTTCATCCACAAGGCCTTTTACGTTTCCAATACCAAAGCCGGTATCAATCAGCATTGCCTCTTCCGGACCGATGACCAGATACATCCAGACATCCCCGGCTCCATCGCAATTTTGATTAAAAAGTCCATAAACATTTTTTCGGAAGGGATAGACCTCAATATAGGGGCATACATCGTAAACTTTGACATACCGATCCCGCTCCCGCAGCTGCTTCATAAATGCCCAGCTGACATGATTCTGGGGGGAACCCCATTTCAGCCGCATTGCCTTGCTTAGGCCCTGAATGGGCCACATTCTTCTCTCCATACACATTCTCTTTCGTCACAGTGAATTGATTTTCTCAACTTGACAGCATGACACAAAATGTCCAGGCTGAACCTCCCGCAAAACCTGGGGCTGGTGGCAAGCCTCACAGGCATGGGGACACCTGGCAGCGAAACGGCAGCCTGGCTTGGGATCTATGGGCGATACCAGTTCTCCCTTAATCAGAATTCGCTTTGGCGGATTGTGAATATCTACAGATGGGATGGCAGAGAGCAGTGCCTTGGAATAAGGATGCAGCGGATGTGCAAACAGGCTCTTGGTACTGCAGGTCTCCACCAGCTGCCCGAGATACATCACGCAGATCTGGTGAGAAATGTGCCGGACGACGGAAAGGTCGTGGGTGACGAACATGTAGGTCAGGCTCAACTCATCCTGCAAATCCATCAAAAGATTCAATACCTGTGCCTGAATGGACACATCCAGTGCAGAAACCGGCTCATCGCAGACAATGAACTTAGGATTCAGTGCCAAGGCGCGGGCAATGCCTACGCGCTGTCGGCGTCCGCCGTCCATTTCGTGGGGATAAGCATTATAAAGGCGAGATTCAATAC
>CAVIFH010000351.1:0-2669 GCA_963641615.1 bacterium
AGTCTGCTCTGCTCAGCACCGTATCCAGCTGCCAGTCGCTGTCCAGGGTGTCCTCCTGATCTGTATAGCGGTTGACAACCTCGCTCCCGGTATCCGGGTCCGCCTCAATCAGGATATCCTCATCCAGCGTAAGCACAATTGCTGCTTCCTCTTCATGGGCATTGTGAGAAACATACAGCATATACTCGCCATGCTCCAGCTCATAGCCGCAGAATCCATTGCCGTTCGCGTCGCGATAATCATAGCTGGCAACATTGTATGGATCAAAGGAAACCTCAACCGTCTCACTTTCACCGGGCTCCAGCAGCTGTGTCTTGGCATAACCAACAAGCACCTTGTGGGCCTTTTCAATGCCGCCATCGGTATAAGGTGCCGATGCATACAGCTGCACAACTTCTTTTCCTGCTGTGCTGCCGGTATTTTTTACGGTAACCGGAATCGTAATGACATTGTCCATCTCGACCACATCGTCAGAGGCCTCACCGACCTCCCACTCGAATGTGGTATAGCTTAAGCCGTAGCCAAAGGGATAAACAACATTCTCCTGGTACCATTGCTCACCATCGGTTAAGCCGCGGGTCTCGTAGTAGCGATAGCCGACATAGATACCTTCTTCATAGTCGACGGAATAATACATACCCATATCATACTGGTCGGTGGAAGTATCGGTGCTGCCGGTGCCGAAGTTCTCAAAGGTAGGATTCTTCGTAAAATCTGCAGCCCACGTATCCACCAGACGTCCGGATGGATTGACATCACCATTCAGGACCTCACCAAGCGCAGTAATTCCGTTAGAGCCGGTAAAGCCGATCCAGATCGCCGCATCAATCTTATCCGCAAAGTCCGCATATTCCGGATCCGTCAGGAACGCTGCTTCGAAGCTGGAGGGAATATTGAACACGACAATGACATGCTTAAAGCCTGCATTGCAGACAGCCGAAAGCATATCCCGCTCATTCTGGTCAAGCTCCAGGTAGTGACTGTCCGCGCTGACGGCACCCTCTGTGGTGCCCTGGTAGCGCGGCAGGTCAAAGCCCTCGCCGCCGATGCGGGTAATTACGACCAGAGCGGCATCCGCATAGCTTTCATAACTATTTTTTACCGCATCGGTATATTTGCTCTGAGGCGTCTCGCCGACGGCAATACGCTGGTTGCTGCCGCTGTCCAGATCGCTGGAGTTTGCGGAGCGGCCGGAACCGGACTGGCTGCTTTCATAGAATGATTTCAGCGCAGAATTTGTATCAAACCCCGCATCTTCCAGGCTGGAATACAAATCCACATTGTTGCTGGTGTCAAATCCTCCGGAGCCGGAACCGCCATAGGAAAGATTGACACTGTTCTTTCCGAATACACTGATTTTTGCACCTTTATCCAGAGGCAGTGCGGAATTTTCATTCTTCAACAGGACGAAGCCCTCTTCCGCAGCCTTCAGGTTCAGCGCCTGCGCGTTATTCAGTGCCTCTTCCTTAGAGCTTGCCTCAGCCGGGTACATGGATACAACATCTGTATTATAAATTGGGCGCTGTCCGCCGAAAAGTGTATCCGCAAGGCCGCTGAGTGGGCCGTATGCCAGGACGTTCCCGGCAGTTACAATGCTGACCAAAAGTGCACTGACAACTGCCCAAACAACAACTGCCTTGCTTTTCTTTAGCTTCTTTTCCTTTTTTGACACTTTTTTACCTCATCATTTGCAGCTGCGCTGTGCCCGGCATCAGCAGGTACTCCCCCACCGCAGGGCACAGCGTCAGGCATCTCTTACTTTGTGTAATTGGATGTGGCGGGGACGCCGTAATTTTCATCCCATGTGACAACCGCATCCGTCGTTATCTTAATGCAGTCCACAATGGGTGCATTCGCCTTGAACGTGGTTCCGTCAATGGTCTTGCTGTTATTGGTCACCAGCTGAATCAGATTGGCGCCTTTCTTCAGGCTGACACCGGTAATCTGGATCAGATCATCACATGCTGTAATTGCTGTCTTGCTGTCTGCCTCGATTGTCACGGTCGGATAGCTCTTTGCTTCGCCGTTTACCTGCACCTGATATTCATCGCCGTTGTAGCTCATGGTGATGTATTCCCCGGCAATACGCACGGTAACAGTTGCGTTGTCAACGTCTTCATCACAGGCAAGGTAGAATTCCAGGCTGATGCCGGACTCATACAGATAGCCCACCATACGGTCGTTGCTGGCGCCGACAGTATCATTATAGATGATCATGCTTTCTTCCTGCGCGGAACCGGAGTAGCTGGGGCCAATTTTTCCCGTCAGATCGGTGTCTTCTGCTTCAAAAACCCAGGTCTGCTCTCCGGACACAGTCTTATTCCACACCGCAGTGATCACAGTATCTTCATCAATGGGTGCGGTAAAATCAAAATCAGAGCCATCAGCTGCAGTCCACTTGACAAATTCATAGCCGGTGCGCACAGGTGCTGTGACCGGCTCAGCGACGCATGTTCCCTTCTCCACCGGGTAAGTGTAGGACGTAAGCTTCGCGCCGTAATAATCGTAGTCAAAAGTAACATTTACGAGCTCAGCGCCGTCTTTGGTCCACAGCGCATAGATGCTGATATCCTCATTTACTGCAGAAGCGAAGTCATACAGGTTGGTGTAATCCTGATTGGCATACCAGCCCGCGAAGGTATATCCCTCACGCTCCGGTGCCGCAGGCT
>CAVIFH010000352.1:0-2647 GCA_963641615.1 bacterium
CTGTCCATCGGCCACCGCAACAACCGAACCGTTGGATATGATGTTTTCCGAGCCTTTGTAGTTACTGCTTCGCCCGGAAACACGGTGCATTCCCTTGACTGCCATCACATTCTCGGGGATGGATTCACAATAGAAGTATTCCTTCCACTGGTCGGCCAGTACGCCGCCGGCGGAGCCTAATGCTGCTTGAATAAGTCCCATATCTATGTACCTCTCTTTGTTTTAATTTCGGTTTATTTTGGCTTTTCTGTCGTTGTAAGCTGGTATCCTCATGCCCACGGGTCTTCACTGACCGGAGTGCGTATGCCAACGAGAACACTGGAGTATTCCCAGAGGAACCACTCGCCGGTTGAACCCTTTTGCCGCAGCTTCATGGGTCGAGGAGAATCCGCACCCGGTGTTTGCAAAAACACGCGGAGATAGCCCTGTTCAACATCCTGCGGCCTCGGGTTCTCTTTCACGTTCAGAACATACGGCACGCTCGGCTTATAGCCGTTCTGCGGCGTCGCACCGTCGAAGTATGCCAGAGGCAAATAAGGTTTCCCGCTCAGCCTGTCGCGCAGGAACTGGATGTCATACGGCGTCATGGGGCGCGGGCCGCGCAGAAGATTCATCGCCGCCGTGCCGGCTTGTTTATCCATATCGAACAGATGGGTCGCGCAGAGGAACAGCGCGCAGATCTTCTCCGGTGTTTTTTCGCCCTCGGCAAGCTCTTCAAATTCCTCCAGGCTCTGTGGGATTTTCTCAATGGTAAACGGCATATGATGTCTCCTTTCTAAAGTGTGTCTATAACGCCCGCAAGATAAGTCGGTGAGACGGATGCATAAATGAAATTATCGACCAGCTGATCCTTCACTGCCTGCCGCACATCGGCTGCAAGCATTGCATCCACATTCTCATCCACCAACAGAAGTATTTTGCAGTTTTGTCCGCTTTCGCTGCTTCGTAATTCGCTGAGAAGTTTTATCCTTTCGCCTAATTGCCAGACTCCCCGCTGGGTGACCTCCATTACCAGCACATTGGCGCAGCATGTGCGGCACAGAGAAACCGTTTCCTCAGGCTTCGCAGAGGAGTACACCAGAAAGCCGAGATTGCTGTCAGCAAGTGCCTTTGTGATTGCCTCAGCAAATAATCCGCTTTGCATATCCAACACGATCCTGCGCATAATGCTCTTTCGCCTTCTTTCTTTTTACAGCCCCGATCATAGCCGGATGCTTTTCATAATGCCCCTGCCGATTGGATAAGATGTACAATCATTTTTTCAGTCTGACCGCAGTATCCCCTCAAAGAGGCTGGTCTCGTCCTCTCCATTGACCTTAAATTCTGACTTGTCTACCGTCACGCGATAAATTGTTCCGTTCGGATCAAAGAGCTCTTCCATATCCCTGCTCAGGTAATAAACCGTCCATGCCGTATCTCTCGGAATCACTATACAGGAAGGGTCAATGATCTGAATATCCGCCATGCCGTCTCCATCCGTTCGCACAACTGCAAGATAACTGCCTTCGGGTATCACTGCCTTACCTGTCACATTTCCCTTCTGATCCACGGTATCGCACTCGATATCCTTGATTGCCCGAAATGCCGTGTCCGTTCCCGACAGATAAAGCGCATCGTCAGTCACAGGATAGCCATCACTTCCGACATGGTAGTTTTTGTAGGCGTCATAAGTGCCCAGAACGTCCACTTCATTTCTCAGTGTAAACTGCGATGGATCCGTAAATTCTTCGCCTCCCTGAATGTACTCATACCGTTCCTGTGCATCATTGTATTCGGAATATATTTTCAGGCGTACTCCAGTATTTTTCTCATCGTCAAGGCTTTTGTTATCTGCGTCAACTACGCTTAAATAGCCCCAATCTCCTTCTGCACTCTGGAAGGCATAGATATAATTTTTCCCATTAACATGGACAAGATAAGAGTCTGTATCATAGCATTCCCATGATGACTCTATTTGCGTATCTCCTATGATATATACCGTTTTGTACGTCTCATATTCCTCGTATTCGGTATAATCCATTTCCATACAGATCTTTTCGCGTTCACCTGAATCTGTCAGAATGCTAAGCGGCTTGCGATATGTAACAGGCAGTGCGTAATCCTCGCAGGCTGTCATATAATGCTCGTCAAAAATCTCCGGTGCCTGATCAAAGTAGATACTTACAGCCTGTTCTCCTTGTACATAGGTACCGAGATTGTAGGTTGCAAAATAGATTGTCACGGATATGGGGTCTATCGTCCAGAGAACCTCATCTTCGGAATCAAAGTCACATTCCTTAAGTGCCTCCCCGCCATTCGTAAGCTCACCATACTCCGCTTCACTGTAGTCTCTGTCGAAAGCCTCGGATACGAGTTCTACGAAGGCATCCTTATCCTTTACTACATCGCCAAGCGTGAGCTTCTTTCCGGTTTTTGCATCGTAATTCATGCCGTAGACATAAGAATATGGATGTGCGCCGCCAAGTGCTGCATAATATTCGCAAAGAAAGCTCACAACATTACTGTCTGCCCTCAACGCCCTGGCCGTTGTTTCAATGGACATTTCATGCCATGCATCAGCATCTCCTGAATTTTCTGCAGCTTCTTCATAATCCTTCTCAAGCTGCTCCAGTAATGCTTCCTTTTGAGAGTCCATCTCACTGTTATA
>CAVIFH010000353.1:0-2636 GCA_963641615.1 bacterium
GGCCTGCATCATGTTTCTACCCATGCGGTTGGACTTCCACGCCAGCACATAGCTGAATTTGCCGTTTTCGGCATCGTGCATCATGCGCTGGAAAGCGGGGCGCTGGTCGGTGCGGCCGCTGATTGCGCGGTCTTCGTAGGTGTCGGTGATGGTCAATCCTAGTTCGGCGGCGTGTTTCCGGCAAGCCTCAATCTGCTGCTCAATGGAAACATCCCTTTGGTTATGGGATGAGTAGCGGGCATAGATGATGGCATTGCCCCCGGCGGGCTTCTTCTTTTTTGCCATTATCCATCACCATCCACTTTCAAAATTCAAATTCCCAAAAGCTGCTTTTTCTTGGCAGCAAATTCTTCTTCCGTCAGGATGCCCTCGTCCAGCAGCTGCTTTAAGCCGCGAATTTCATCCACCACGGACACGACACTTCCGGCAGGTACTGCCGCCGAAGCTGCCGGAGCAGGAGCAGAGGGAGCCGCTCCTGCTTTTCCGTAATTCGTAACGTATTCTGCGAGATCCTTTGCTGTGTCGTAATCGTCACGCTTAAAGAAGAAAGTCTTTTCTGCTCCGATTGCAGCAGAAACGCCATACCCGATGTTTATGCTGCCCGTGGATGCCTGTGAGGTAGTGAATGTGATTGAACCTTCCAAGAAGCCGGGCTTCTTAATAGCAAAAGACTGAATGCCTGCAATTGGATAAGATTCAGTCGTTTTGTTCCTTTTTACGACTAAGTTTGCGCCATCGGCACAAAGCGTGAAGCCGTTGCTGCAAGGTAAAATAATATCGTATGTTTTCATATTACATCCTCTTTCCTGCATGATACTTCGTGATTTCGTAATATTTGTTCGATTTGCTGAAAAATGAGCCGCATTTTGATATACTTTACTTGCTGCCGACAGTAATCTTGCAGAAAGGAGCGGAATATTATGGACGTTTCCATCGATTCCGATGATGTCCAAGAGCAGCTTCGCGCCATGCTGGCACTTGAACTGTTCTTGCATCTGTCAGCAGACGACCAAGAACGTGTCATTGCTTTTCTAAAAAGCCTTTCATAACATATAGAACGGCCTTTTTCTGCTCGGTGCTGAGTTGATTAAATAGTTCGACGAACTCTTTGCTGCGCCCGTCCTCTTCCATGGGGATGGGCGCAGTTTTTCTTTCCATGGGAACGTCATATCCCATCAGCCAGACTTCCGAAACATCAAGAGCCAAGCCTAAGATGGTCAACTTATCTTGCCGGGGAACGATTTTGCCTGATACATATTGGGTCAATGCAGTTTTCCCAAGATTGACACCGTAAGCGCGGCAGTACGGCTCTGCAAGTTTCAAAACATCAACCTGTTTCAAACCTTTTATGTTCATAGCTTCTTGCAGGCGTTCTGCAGTCGTTGATGGCTTCATTTGGTTCACCTCCGGTATGGTTACATCATAGCATGGTATAAACAAAAGTTCAAGTATTCCAGCCTAAAAGTTCAAAAAAAATGAATTTTTGTATTGACAAGGGAAAGTCGATGTGGTAAAGTGTGAACAGTTCAGTTAAACTGAACCGAACGGAAAAGAGGTGAAAACAATGCAGAGAAGCTATAACAAGCTGCTGGGCCGAATCGTTGAGATTTTCGGAACCAGAGGGGCATTTGGCAAGAGTATGGGATGGTCGGACCGCACCACCTCTCTCAAACTCAACGGTAAGGTTGACTGGAAACAGGACGAAATTGAGGCTGCGTGTCAGGCACTAAAAATCGAAGTGTCGGATATTCCAGACTATTTTTTTGCCCTGTAAGTTCAGTTAAACTGAACAATGGAGGATCACATGAACAGCGACATCCACATCCACTTGGATGAAATCAGCCCCGAAGATACCGCCCGGCTGGCGCGGGGCTGCAAGAGGCTCTACCTCAAAATCATGGCCATGCCGGACGGAGAAGCCAAGCTGGATGCCGCATGGGAGGCCTACCAGCAGAGAAAGAAAGGAGAGAGCAAGACATGATTAAGATCCTGATGGCCGTGTACGGTGTTACCGCCGAGCAGGCAGCAGCCCGGCTCCCGGCGGCGCAGTTCGTTCTGACTGCTGTTATTGCAGCCCTGTTCGTCTGGCTGGACAGCAACGGCGCATTGGACGGTGTAGGTCGCTGGATGGGCCGGAAGCTGCGGGAGGTGCTGGATGCTGTATCCGAGGACTGATGCAGAGGCTGGCTACCCTGACCCTCCTGTGTGCCCCCTCTGCCACAATTGGTGCGATACCGTCTACCGCACAGAGGATGGCGTAATCGTTGGCTGTGACCGCTGCTTAGAGGCCGCAGACGCATGGGAAGTCCGTGAGTGCTTCCCGGAAAAGGAGTGATTTTATGAAAGGATTGGTATTCGACACCGAGAATCGGATGCAGTTCAAGGACTTCGGCGAACCGCTGCTGGACAATCTCCAGAAAGAGGTCGGTGGCTGCATCAAGAACGAAAGCGAGGCCGAGTAATGGATCTGGAAAAATTCTACTTCACCTACGGTTCCGATGATGTACAGCCGTACTGCGGTGGATGGACGGAAATCTGGGCACCCGACTACAAGATGGCGTGTCAGGCGTTTCGGCTGGTGCATCCTGACCGCATTCCCAATGTTCTGAACTGCGCCAGCGTATACAGCGCAAGGG
>CAVIFH010000354.1:0-2635 GCA_963641615.1 bacterium
TCAACAGTGCAGTAGGCGTTCTTCAGACTCTCGTTATCGCGCTTGGCGCAGGTCTCGGCATCTGGGGTGTGATCAACCTCATGGAAGGTTATGGCAACGACAACCCCGGCGCGAAGTCCCAGGGCATGAAGCAGCTTATGGCCGGCGGCGGTGTCGCCCTCATCGGCGTTACCCTCGTACCTCTGCTCACCGGTCTCTTCGGCTAATCGACGCGAAAAGCAGGACACTTGAGTAAAATCCAAGGCTCCCTCTGCCTTCTGGCGGAGGGAGCCGGAAAGGAGGTCGAGGCCGATTGGATTTGCTATGGGAAAAACTAACCGAATGGCTCAAAGAGCTTTTAGCCGGAGCGATTGCGTCAAACCTCACCGGCATGGTGGATTCCGTAAATTCTAAGGTCGGAGACATAGCCACACAGGTCGGTCAGACCCCGCAGGGCTGGAACAGCGGTATTTTCAGCATGATTCAGAACCTGTCCAACAATGTGGTGCTGCCGATTGCGGGCGTCATACTGGCGCTTGTCATGACCATGGAATTTATCCGCATCATCATGGATAAGAACAACATGCACGAGATCGACACCTGGTCGTTCCTCATGTGGGTGTTCAAGACCGCCTGCGCCATCCTCATCGTAGCCAACACATGGAACATCGTCATGGCGGTATTCGATGTAGCACAGCAGGTCGTAAACAATGCTTCCGGCGTGGTTGTCGGCAGCACGAGCATCGACATGTCATCCACCCTCTCAGGGCTTGAGGACAGGCTGATGGAAATGGAGCTTTCCGCTCTGATCGGCATCTGGTTCCAGTCCATGATCGTGGGCGTCACCATGCACATTCTGTCCATTATCATCACACTCATCTGCTTCAGCAGAATGATTGAAATCTATCTGGTCACATCGGTTGCACCCATCCCGATGTCCACCATGATGAACCACGAATGGGGTCAGATGGGGCAAAACTATCTGCGAAGCCTGTTCGCTCTGGCGTTCCAGGGCTTCTTAATCATAGTCTGCGTAGCGATATACGCCGTGCTTGTCCAGAACATGGTCATTGAGGACGATATCTCCCTTGCCATATGGACAGTCATGGGTTACACCGTGCTGCTTTGCTTCACGCTGTTCAAGACAAGCTCACTGGCAAAGAGCGTATTCAATGCGCATTAAGGAGGTGCAAGACATATGGCATATGTTCCCGTCCCGAAGGACATGAACGCAGTGAAAACCAAGGTTGCCTTCAACCTGACCAAGCGGCAGATCATCTGCTTCGGCTCAGGGCTGGCTGTCGGACTGCCTGTTTTCTTTTTGACGAAGGGCAGTTTCGGCGGCAGTACGGCAACGCTTCTGATGGTGCTCATCATGGTGCCGTTCTTCATGTTCGCCATGTATGAGAAAAACGGTCAGCCGCTGGAAAAGATCATCCGCAACATTGTGCAGGTCTGCTTCCTGCGCCCCAAAGAGCGACCGTATGAAACTCAGAACTTTTACGACCTGCTGGAGCGGCAGGATAAATTAGATAAGGAGGTACAGCGCATTGTCCGAGGCAAACAAGCTCACAAGAGCGGAAAGAAAGCAGATTGAAGCTGCGATCGAAAATGCCAGACGACAAGACAAAAGACACAAATCCGCGCAGGATTCCATTCCGTTTCAGCGGATGTTCCAGGACGGCATCTGCCGGGTAACGGATAACTATTACACCAAAACGGTTCAGTTTCAGGACATCAACTACCAGCTGAACCAGAACGAGGATAAAACCGCCATCTTCGACGGATGGTGCGACTTCCTCAATTATTTCGACAGCTCTGTGCATTTTGAGCTGTCCTTCGTAAACACCGCAGCCAATAAGGATACCTACTCCGAGCGCATCGCCATTCCACTGAAGGGCGACGAGCACGACAGTATCCGCATGGAATATTCTCAGATGCTTCGTGACCAGCTGGCCAAGGGCAACAACGGTCTTATCAAGACCAAGTACCTGACATTCGGCATTGACGCGGATACGATCAAGAGCGCAAAGCCCCGTTTGGAGCGTATCGAGACGGATGTGCTCAACAACTTCAAGCGCCTGGGCGTACAGGCGGAGGCACTGAACGGCAGACAGCGGCTGGAGCTCATGCACGGCATCTTCCATATGGATGAGCAGGCACCGTTCAAATTTGAGTGGAGCTGGCTTCCCGTCACGGGGCTGTCCACCAAGGACTTCATTGCGCCCAGCTCGTTCTCCTTTAAGACGGGCAAGCTGTTCACCATGGGCAGGAAAATCGGCAAGGTAAGCTTTTTGCAGATATTAGCGCCAGAGCTCAACGACCGTATGCTGGCGGATTTTCTGGATATGCAGAGCAGTCTGATCGTCACCATGCATGTGCAGTCGGTAGATCAGGTCAAAGCCATCAAAACCATCAAGCGCAAGATCACCGATTTGCAGAAGATGACCATCGAGGAGCAGAAAAAAGCTGTTCGTTCCGGGTACGATATGGACATAATTCCGTCCGACCTCGCTACCTACGGCAATGAGGCGAAAAAGCTCTTGCAGGATTTGCAATCCCGCAATGAGCGTATGTTTTTGCTGACCTTCCTTGTGCTCAATGTGGCGGACACCAAACAGCAGCTGGACAACAACGTGTTCCAGGCAAGCTCCAT
>CAVIFH010000355.1:0-2631 GCA_963641615.1 bacterium
ATACGGTGTTTGCCAGCCAGCGGATGGCAGCGGGCACCGTCGGCCCCACGACACTGAGGAACTCAAACAGGGGAGCAGAGCGCTTGGAGAAAAGATTCTTGAAATTGTCCAGCACCAGCTGGGACGGCACCCATACAGGGGAGGTCGCACGGATTTCCGCCTGGGTCTTAAAGGAGCCGGTAATGATCCAGTACAGGGGGAAGAGGAAAAAGACCGCCAGCAGCGTTACAATCACTGCACAGAAGACACGGTAGATTCTGGACCGGGTCTGGCCGAGGCCGTTGGATGTTTGCTTCATTGCCGTACCCCCTTACTTTTCCTGCCCCAGCTTGAACTGCACGGCGGAAAGAATCGCAATGATAATTGCCAGGATGACGCCCATGGCGTTGCCGTAGCCGTAGCGGTAGAGCTTGAAGGCACTGTAGTAGATATAGTACATAATGGTCATGGTGGAGTTGTTTGGCCCGCCGGAGGTCAGCAGCTGAATCAGGGCGAAGCACTGGAAGGAATTGATGGTGGTGATCACCAGAATATACAGGGTCGTCGGCATCATCTGAGGCCATTTGATGCGCCAGAAGGCCTGCATTTCGGTAGCGCCGTCCACCTCGGCTGCCTCCACAAGGGATTTATCCACGTTGTCCAGGGCGGATACATACAGCACGATGGGCTGGCCTACGGAGGTGGTCAGCAGGATCAGAATAATGCACCCGAGGGCGTATTTCGGATTTCCAAGCCAGTTGATGTTCTTGTCGATCAGCCCCATGCCCTTTGCCAGATAGTTCAGAATGCCGTAGTAGTTGTTGTACATCCATTTCCACACCACGGTTACGGCCACGGAGCCGGTTACCACGGGCAGATAGAAGATGCAGCGGAATGCGGAGGTGGCGGTTACATGCATCCGGCTGATGGCGCTTGCCACCCACAGGGAAAAGAAGCAGGTTACAGGCACGCTGACCACCACGATGATGACGGTATTTTGCAGCGCCTTCCAGAAGACAGGGTCATTGAACAGCTCTTTGTAGTTGTCAAAGCCAATGAAAATGTCATCTCTGCCCATGGTTGCGTCAAAGAAGCTGGTGTAGATGCACATGATCATGGGGTAGACCACAAACACGGCGAAAAAGGCCAGAAACGGGAGCATGAAGGCGTAACCCGCGATGTTTTCATGGAGAACAAGGCGGTTCAGCCGCTTGTTGACGGAAACGGATTTGTTGGCCAAGAGGGTACCCTCCTTTCGGGAATTCAAGGCAGCACCCCTGGGGTAATGCCTTGGGAAAATTGCAGACAGCAGGCACAGAGCCTGAGCATTGCATCGTTATCCGACAGCCGGGCACACTGCCTGCTGCCTGCAGCAATGCATTTGCACGGAAAATTTCCGAAAAGCGAGCCCCTTCCCTCGCCCGTTCAGAGAGGGAAGGGGCCTCAAGATTTACTTTTTTACATCAAGACGGGAATTAGCCGGCAGCTGCTGCGTTGGCGTTGGTAACAAAGGTCTCTACCTCGGTTGCCACATCGCCGCCTGCGCCGATGCGCTGCAGCATGTTCCACCACTCGGTACGAGCGGTTGCCCAGCCGGGAACGACCTGATAGTAGTCACCCAGCAAGCTCATGAGCTTGTTGTACTCATTCATAACAGCCTCGGTCTCGGTGCCGGTGTAAACGTCGGTCACGGAGCTCTTCACGGGGAAGTAGGTGGAGGCAGCTACGGAAGCAACGGGCTCTTCGTTGCAGATGTAGTTGATGAAGGTCTTGGCAGCTTCGATCTTGGCGTCATCGCCGTTGTTGAATACGCCGAAGCCCCAGATACCGCCGCACAGCTTGGAGTCAGTGCCGTTGACGGAGGGGAATGCCATGAACATGATCTCGTCGCCGCTGTCGGTGTGGTCACCGCTCAGCTGCTGAGCAATGTTCCAGCAGAAAGCCATCTGCAGGATGCCCTGACGGAACAGGGTGATTTCGTCGCCGCCGACGATGGAGGAGTCAAACTCGATGCCGTCCTGTGCATACAGGGTCTCCAGAGCCTTGATGTTCTCCTCGGAGTTTGCGGTGTACTCGGTGTGCTCAGCGTTGGTGTAGGTGCCGCCGTACAGGTTGTTTACCAGTGCGCGGGTGCCCTGATCGCCGCCCTGGCCGCCGCAGAAGACAGCGCCGACATTCTCATAACCGGCGTCATAAACAGCCTGAACAGCCTTCAGGAAGTTCTCGGTTGTCCATGTGTGGGTCTCTTCGTCAATGTACTGCATTGCGCCTGCTGCCTCAAACACGGTCTTGTTGATGGCCATGCAGTGAGCGGTCATGCACAGGGGGAACTCATAGTAAGCGCCGTCGGAGGACTTGCAGGCAGCGGCAACGGATGCGTTGGTGTCCGCAAGAACTTCATCGGTCCACATGTCGGAGAGATCAACCATCAGGCCCTTTGCGCCCCAGTTGGCAACCAGACGCTCGGGTCCTTCCATGACGATGTCGGGAGCAGCATTGCCTTCAATGGCAGTGTTGACCTTGTCGTCGCCGTCAGTGTAGGTCAGGTACTCTACGGTTACCTTGATGTTGGGGTACTTCTCGTTGAATGCGGCAAGCAGGCTGTCAACGGTAGCCTGATCGCCCCAGTTTCCGATGGGGTAGGTCCACAGG
>CAVIFH010000356.1:0-2630 GCA_963641615.1 bacterium
TCACTCTCTCCGCCTGCCTGTTCGGCAGGCACCTCTCTCTAAGAGAGAGGCTTTGCCGGAAACCTCTGCACCGGTCCGTTCGGCTGAGCAAAAGCCAAACCCGCCGCGGCGGAAGGCTTCCTCCCAGAGGAAGCTGTCAGCTTATGCAGGCTGACCGAGGGAGTCATTTAAATCATCTCTTAATTGCCTTTCTCCCAAAAGTATGTTAAAATTGGGAGAAAGAATATCGTGATTGGGAGAAAAGAGGCGGAACAAAATGAGAGATTTTGATTACGATAAACTCAGAGAGAGAACGTGGGACAATGAGATATTATCCTACATTGCAAAAATCCATGAGTATAAGGGGAAACAGGAATCATATTTGCGGCAAAAGCCAGTTGAACTTGAAAGATTGGTGCAGATCGCAAAAATACAGAGTACAGAGGCATCAAACAGGATTGAGGGGATCGTCACAACAAATGCAAGATTGATGCAGCTTGTCAAGGATAAGACAACGCCGCATAACCGGGAAGAAAGTGAAATATTAGGATACCGGAATGTATTGAACCTCATTCATGAAAACTATGAAGTAATCCCTGTGAAATCCAATTACATCCTGCAGATGCATCGGGATCTGCTGAAGTATACGTCACTTTCCTACGGCGGCTGCTTTAAGACAGCACCAAATGAGATCGACGCCATCCTTCCGGATGGAAAAAAAGTCATTTTATTTTGGCCTTTGGAGCCATATGAAACGCCGGATGCAGTTGCTTCGATCTGCGAAAGCTACAACCATACATTGGCAAAAGGGGAAATCGATCCGCTGATATTGATCCCCTGCTTCATTCTGGATTTTTTATGCATACACCCATTTAATGACGGCAACGGAAGAATGAGCAGACTTCTGACACTATTGCTGCTTTACAGAAGCGGATATATGATCGGGCAGTACATCAGCATTGAGAAAGCGATTGCAGACACAAAGAGCGACTATTACGATGCTCTGGCACAGTCTGACGCCCGGTGGCATGAGGGAGAAAATGATCCCAAGCCTTTCATCAAATATATGTTGGGAATCATCCTGTCGTGCTGTCGGGAGTTCGAAAGCAGAGTTAGCCTGACAGGAAAAATCGGCGTCAAAAGCACAGCTTATGATATTGTGAAAAAGTATGCATCGGAGCAGATTGGAACATTCACAAAGCAGGATGCGCTGGTATCCTGCCCGAGCCTCGGAAGCTCATCGGTAGAGGCTGCTTTAAAGAAGCTGGTAACAGACGGAACGCTGACCAAAATCGGAGCCGGCAGAAAAACACATTACGTCAGAAGTAACGCAACCTAAAAATAACGTCAACCCCACCCTATTTTACGATGCGGGCTTTGGCGGTGTAGGACAGGACGTCGATGCGGATGACGGCCACGGCCTGCGCCATTTTTTCGGTGATTTCAAAGTCCTTCCCCGTCTGGGTCTTCATAAGCAGCGCAAGGGCTGCGCACTTTTCTGCCGGATCCTCCACAAGAGCCGCTTTGCCCCGGCACATGATGCTCCTGTACTCCGCGCCGTACCCGCAGGGGGTGTCCGCCGCGGTCAGGGACTCATCCGTGTCGATCTCGGCAAAGACATTGCCGTTTTCCCTCAGGCAGTCCAGCTTGTGCCCCTCCCGGGCGCAGTGGGCATAAAGGGTCAGGGCGCCGCCCTCCATTTTGTATCCGTAATGCAGGGGCACCACATAGGGGTACTCCCCGTCCAGGAGCCCCAGGTGCATGTACCTGGCCTTTGCAAGGATGTCCTCAATCCGGCTCAGGTCCGTAATTTCTCTGTCTTTTCTCCTCATTGATCACTTTCATCCTTCACGTCAATGATCTCGCCCACAAAAAACAGATGGGGCTGCCATCCGCCCTCGCCGTCCGGGTACAGCTTCGGCATGGAGGCATAGTACTCCTGCACATCCGGCGCAATGTCCTCCTTTGAGAAGGCGTGTTGATACACCTTCCTGCAGAGGAAGGTCAGATTTGCCTCCTGATAGGTCACGCCCCGGCCGAAGGGAACGGGGGTCAGTCCTGCGGCGGCGGCCTTGTCCCCGTCCCTGCCGGAGTGGGCACCCATATAGCCCAGGGCCTTTTTGCAGCTTTGGGGATAGAAGCTGACCGTAAACACATCGCTGTCCTTCAGGAATTCACTGGTGTAACGGTCGGGGTGGACGTAAACCGTGATGATCGGCAGGCTCTTTCCGCCCCGGCGGCCCCAGATGTTGCCCATGCTGCCCCAGCCGATGGTGCAGCTGTTATAGTGCTCCATGGATCCGGCGGTAACGAGAGCCCACTGCTTCTCAAACATCTCAAATACCTTGTACTCTTTTTCCTTGAAATTTTCCATATTCATATTGGTTTCCTCCCTTTTTACGGCAACACTACACAATTCGTCTGCGGCCTTCGCCGGATCTTTTGCTCCAATCCTGCAGTTCCGGAAGCCCGAAATACACAAAGTATTCCTTCGCTTACAGAAAATTCTTTTTTCTCATGTCACTCAGTTCTTAGGCAGCACCGCACAAAGCGGCAAGAGCGATTGCTGAGAGATTTTGCCTCAAGTTAAGGTTTGAAAAGCGCAGGGATACTGTATGTATCTCAAGTTTTTCAAACTGAAAAATTGGGGC
>CAVIFH010000357.1:0-2611 GCA_963641615.1 bacterium
CTGTAGACAATAATAGGGGACAAATGATCTTGTCCCCTATCTCCATTCGCTTTATCTTATTCTGCAATCATCCGCCACTGCCATGCGACAGGGTGGCAATCATTATCCCTTCACGGCTCCGCCGGTAACACCTTCAACGTAGTATTTCTGCAGGCACATGAACAGAATGGTGACCGGGATGGCTACCAGCACGCCGCCTGCGCAGAACCTGGTGAAATACCCCTGATAGTCGTTCGTCCATACCCAGCGGGTCATTCCGACTGCTACGTTGTAGCTGCTGTCATGGCCAAAGGCCACGTAGGATGCAAAGATGTAGTCACACCACGGCGCCATGAAGGCCGTCAACGCGGTGTAGATGACGATTGGCTTGGACAGCGGCAGGATCATCTGATACATGATCTGGAACCGGGTTGCGCCGTCGATTCGGGCTGCCTCATCCAATGCCTTCGGGATCGTGTCAAAATATCCCTTGCACACATAATATCCCATGCCGCAGCTGGCAACCGACACCAGAATCAATCCAGGTACAGCGCCGGCCTGTGTCAGGCCGAACTGCTTCAGCAGGAAGTACATGCAGATCATGGTCAAAAAGCCCGGGAACATGCCCAGCACCAGCCAGATTCTCATGAGAATCGTTCTGCCTGCAAAACGCATTCTGGACAATGCATAGGAAACGCAGATGACGATCAGCGTCTGCAGGATTGCCACGAAGAAAGCAATGATGATTGTGTTCTTATACCAGTTCAGATAGTTCGTCTCACCGGACAATAGGAACTTGTAGTTGTCCAGGGAAAAGTTCTTCGGAATCACGTAGCTGGCGACTCCGCCGTACTCCGTTACATAGGAACGGAAGCTCGTCATGACCAGACCGAAGAACGGGAACAGCCAGATGATGCTGATCAGGATCAGCGCAATGTAGGCTGCAATATTACCGGCCTTTCTCTTGCCGGACATGGATACTGTCTTGGGCTCCTTCTGCCCATTGATTTCCTTGTTCTTGCTCATCACTGGAAGCCCTCCTCATCCTTGACTGAAGGCAGCATGTTGTAAACCACCAACGAAACAACGGCTGTTACAACGAACACCATGATACCGATGACAGCTGCCATCTTGTAGTTGGTGTCAGTCACGGTCATCTTGTACAGCCAGGTAACCAGAAGGTCCGTATTGCCGGCGTTGCCGGTCAAACTTGTGGACAGCGGCTTGCCCTGCGTCAGCAGGTAGATTACGTTGAAGTTGTTCAGGTTGCCCGTGAACTGCGTCAGCAGGAACGGTCCTGTTACGAACAGCATGTAGGGCAGCGTGATGTTGAAGAACATCTGCACCGGATTCGCGCCATCGATCCTCGCACTCTCGTACAGATCCTCCGGAATGTTCATCAGGAGTCCGGTTGCGATCAGCATCAGATAGGGGATGCCGATCCAGATATTTACCAGGATGATCATGACCTTCGCCAGCGTCGGATCCGTCCAGAACGGGATCGGATTCGTAATCCAGCCATGGCTCATCAGGAAGCCGTTGACGATGCCATCGGTTGCGAACATCTTGGTGATATACAGAAGTGATACAAACTGAGGAACCGCGATGGTCATAACCAGAATGGTTCTCCAGAGCTTTTTGAACTTAATGCCCTTCTTGTTGATGAGCATGGCCACTGCAAGGCCCAGGAAATAATCAATAAAGGTTGCAAAAAATGCCCAAACCAGCGTCCAGGCAAGCACAGTCAGGAAGGTTCCGCCGAAGCCATTGGAGCCGAAGCTGAACAGGCTCTTGAAGTTCTCCAGTCCCACCCAGGTGAACAGGTTGGTCGGTGACTGGTGTTCCTTGTCATAGTTGGTGAACGCAACGCACACCATGAAGATAATCGGCAGCACCGTGAATACGAAGATTCCCAGTACCGGAAGCGACAGCAGCGTCAGGTGAAAGTTCTCATCCAGAAGAGACCGCAGCGTCTTCTTATTGGTCGGCAGAGGTCTGCCTTCTTTGATTCTCTGCTCTTCCATCCAGTTCTCGCGAATGTTCATCGCCCACAGAACAACGATCATCACGATCAATACAATCGTCAGAATACCAAAGAGCAGGATCAGGAAACTGTTGTCACCATAGACGGTTTTGCGGTGAATCTTCTGCGTTTCCACAGTTCCCAGCGTCGTGATCTTGCTCACGTACTGCCAGCCGAACTGAACCATATACAGGATAAACAGCACTTCCGCAGCCAGATATGCCAGTCCCTTTACAATCTGTCCCCGCAGAATCTGTCCCGCGCCCATGATGATATAGGAAATTCTGGTTTTCCAATCTCCCTTTGCAAATGCAAGACCGATGATCTTGACATTATTTCCAAAGTTTTCGAGCGCGACCGCGGCAGGGCTTTTCAATTCGTTCCCGGTCGACGTTGTTTTGCCCATATCGATATCCCCCTATTCCGAATGAAAGAGCCGGCAAAACTTCTGCCGGCTCACTCACTTACAGCCCGTCAGGACTGATCATATACAGTATCTATTCAGCATCTGTACTGCGTGTTTACTCAGCTGAAGCATAGGAGATGCAGGTGTCCTGTCCCGCGCCCATGATGATATAGGAAATTCTGGTTTTCCAATCTCCCTTTGCA